>JAIQGC010000009.1 GCA_020072805.1 Terriglobia bacterium | reverse complement strand
TCGCTGGTGCGCTGCAGGGAGGAAGCGTCGGGTAACTGGACCCCGGCATACATATACCCCTGGTCCTCTTCCGGGAGGAAGCCGCTGGGGAGCCTGCCGGTCTTCTTCGCCCAGGTGCAGGTCCTTCATGGCCTGGGCGACGACGATATTGGGAAGGAAGCTGGACATGGTCTGCTCGGTGCAGCCGTAGGGATAGCTGGTGAGGTAATCGAGCGCGCCGAAGATGCTTCCGGCGATGGAAGAGTTGAGAGAGAGGTCGAGAGCGGACGCGGAAAGATCGGGATTGCCGGGCAGGGTGACAAAGACGTCTTCCTGCTGCTCGGGAGCCGCGAGCGCGCCGGATCTGGCGTCGGCCTGCTTCACGCCCACGGGAATAATGGGCAAGGTGAGTTCGATGGCGTCAGACTCCTCGTTGGTGAGGGCCTTGGCGAGGAGCACGGCTTCTTTAACCGAGCGGGCTTTGACGCGCCAGTTCAGCGTGGCGTCGCCCTTGCTGGGGACTTCGGCGTCGCGCGCGGCGCCTTCGAGGGTGTCGAGGCCCTGGAGGTCGAGCGAGACGCGGACGGTTTTGGCGTCGGGGAGATAGTTATGGACGATGGCGGAGATGGTCACCTCATCGCCCTGGCGGAAGAAGCGCGGGACGGCGAGGCGCACCATGACGTTCTTGCGGACGATGACGCGGTCCACGGCGCTGCCGGCCTTGGTGTCGAGGGTGAAGCCGCGGACGGTGGCGCGCCAGGTGGTGAGCGAATCGGGGAAAATGAATTGCGTGGTGGCGCGGCCGGACGAGTCGGTGGTCAGCGTGGCGGACCAGTAGGCTGTGTCCGAGAAATTTTTTCTGACCTTGGGCTGAACGAGCGGATCGGGGCTGGCGGGCTTGAGCTGCGCGAGGGCGCGCTTGCCGTTTTTATTGCCGGCGAGAAACATCTCGTGCGTGCCGGCATGGCCGGAGAAGTAGAAGCTCAGAGAGGAGTCCGTGCTGACGCGGTCGTACACGGCGCTGTAAAAGAATGCGTGGGGATCCTGGGTGGTATCGGGCCGGATGGCGTAGACGGACTCGTCCACCACGCCCAGGCTGAATTCGCCGGCGACCGGCTTGCCCGTGGAATCGCGGGCCAGGAGCGTGTAGGAGGCTTTTTCGCCGGGCAAGTACTGCTTCTTGGAGGGCTGGATTTCAATTTGCAGTTTTTGCTGCTCCGCGGGGACTTTCATGTTTTTGGAGGACTGATAAATCCTGCCGTCGTGGAGGAAGGCCACGGCGACGAAGAAATTGGGCTGGCTGGTGGAAGTGACCGACACATCGAGAGTGATGGTGGAAGAAGTGGCGTGGACGATGCGCTTGCTCTGCACCGTGCGCCCTTCCGTGGTGACCAGCAGCCAGGCTTCGGGCACTCCGGTCATCACCAGGACGTGCGCGGTGTCACCGGGCAGGTAAGACTTTTTGTCCGCGACCATCTGGATCCTGCGGTTGTCCCCGCCCGACCAGGACCAACTGGAACTGGAAACCCACAGCCAGGATTGCGCGGTGATCTCGCGCTTTTCCGGCGTTTGGGCGATCACCCGCAGGAAGTAGCTGCCGTTGTCCACGGCATTGAATGTGACCTTGGCGGTTCCATCCTCGGCCGTCGTGGCATTGGCGGAAGAAATCACCTGAAGATTGGCGGATCTTCCATCCCAGTGCGGCTGGACGAGTTCGACGCGCAGCGGGGTGCGCACGGGATGGCCGTCGTAATCCTTGGCCACGGCGGTGGCGGCGATGGTCTGGCCCTTCTGGTAAACGTAGCTTTCGGGGGAGACGCCCACCTGGAAGCTGCCGTAGGTGCCGAGGAAGGAGTCGTTGCCGGAGATCTCGCGGTTGGCCTGGTCGGTCACGCGGGCCTGGATGCGGTAGCGCAGGTCGCGGTGCTTCTTGTCCGGTTTGGTGGGAATTTGGATGGTCAGTTTGCCGTTGGCATCAAGCTTGCCGCTCTGTTCGGAGATTTGCTCGCTGCCATAGCCCCCGTCATCGGAATAGTCCTCGCCGTCGCCGGGGCCTTCCATATCATTCCATGATCCGTGGCTGTCGCTGTCGTCGTCCTCCTCCTCGCGATCAATATAGGGAGACCAGAACTGGGAGGTGTGCACGACCCAGGTGACTTTGGCGCCGGCCACGGGTTCGCCAAAATAGTATTTGGCTTCGATGGTGGCGTTGACGGTTTCGCCCTGCAAAATTCTTGTTTTTCCGGGAAAAACCTTCACTTCATATTCGGGTTTCTTGTATTCCTCGACGTGGAAACCGCCGCTGATGTTGGAGCTGGCGGCGCCCTTGCCGGCGGAGATCGAATAGTAGCCGAGCGCGGCGGTGTCGGAAAGTTGGAGTTCGCCGTGAATGGAGCCAAAGGCCGAGACCGTGAAACTCTTCTGGAGAATTTCCTTGCTGGAGGGGTCTTCGATCTTGACCTGGATCTGTTCTCCGGCGGGCGCCTGATAGCGTTCTCCGTTTTGCCGGCGCAGGAGGGCGCGGAAATAGACGGTGTGGCCGGGACGGTAGACGGGGCGGTCGGTATAGACGTAACCGGTCAACTGCTGCTGGGGGTCGCTGTTGAGGTTGTAGGCGTACGGATTGACGATGGCCACGTCGGAATCGTGGATGGCCAGAACGCGCACGTCGTCAAAATGCTCGCCGGCAGGGGATGATTCCGCCATGCCACTCGAGTCGCTTGCCAGGCGGTTCAGTTCCTTTTTGTCGGCCCAGAGAATCACCTGGGCATTGGCGACGGGAGCGCCGGTGCGCTTGTCGGCGACGAAAGCGAGAACCTGCCCGGGAGCGGTCTTGGTGATGACGCCCAATTCAGAGACGATGGCAATGGTGAAGGCGCGCAATTCGCCGTTAGTAGCCTCCACCAGAAAAACTCCTTTTTGGCCGGGAGGGAGGGGAAGCGGTTCGGAGCCGCTGAAGAAGCGGCGGGGAATTTCGCGGCGCCAGCGGGCCACCAGTTGTTTGCTGTTGAGGAGAGGCACCTGGGCAAAGGCCGTGGCGGAAGCGGCGGCGGAAGGGGGTTTGCCGGGTTGCTGTTGTTCGCGGCGTTTGTCGCGCACTTCCACGGAATACTGTTCGCGGAAGAAGTTGCGAATGGACAGGCGCAACTCGCGCTTCCAATCGTGAAATTTCTCGAGAGCCGTGGGGGCGTCGATCTCTTCCTGCGTATCGTTCTGGGAGGAGCCGAAATTGCGGGTGCTTTGGAGGTGCTCGAAGAATTTCACCGGGTCATTCACTTTGTAGACGCGGTATTCGATGGCTTCCACGCCGTTGGCGTACAAATTGACGCTGACGGGGTCGCCGGGCAGAAAGGTTTTGCCGGTGGAAAGCGAGAAATTGGCGTGGTTGCGCTGGCTGCCGGCGGGCAGCGCGGCGATCATGAGAAAAAGGGGCAAGAGCAGCAATGTGCGACGCACTAGTAGGCCTCCCGCAAAATGTTCCAGCGATAGATACCGAGAAAATTGGGATTGCCGCGCAAGGGGCGCCAGCGCGGCGAAGGGTGGCGCAGCAGTTCGGTCAGGGTGAGGCGGCGCATTTCCCCGGCATGCTTTTCAATCGGGCCGGTGTGATAGACCACGAAGGAATCATCGGGCGGCGCGGCGGTTTGCGCGGCCCAGGGACTTTTGCCGATGAAAATCATGGAATGGAAGGGAGTTTCCTGTTCTTTCTGGAAATAGAAAAGCAGGTCGCCGGGGCGGGCGTCGCGGATGTCGCGGCTGACGAAGAAGGTGTTGAGGCTGCGCAAGGTCTTGGCGTCGGCGAATTCGGCGAAGAGTTGCGGGAAGCCGCCGGCATTCTCGGGGAGGCCGGGATGAATGCGGAAAAGGGCGGCGCCCAGCGGAGTGTGTGGATAGCTGTATTTTTCCACGGAGGGAAGCGCGCGAGGCGGCGTCAGGCGCATCTCGCGGAACCAGCCGGGGTCGTGCGCGTGCAGCGCGTTGCGGTAGCTGAAGCGGATCAGCGCGGCGCAATCGTTGATTTCGGAGGGAAGTTCGGCGGGCGGGCGAAGAGCCTGATATTCGGCAAGCAGGGTGAACCACTGGCGGAAGGCTTCGCGGTCCTCGGGAGAATCGAGCAGCAGAAAGCCGCGCGGGCCATCGGGAGAGGGAACAGGGCCGACTGCGGGATTGACCGCAGCGGAATTTGGATGAGTGGAAGAGTCCGCGGAGGAGGGCTCGGAAAAGTTGGCAGAAAAGAGGCCGGCGGCGGTTGCGCCGAGCAGGAGCGCGCAGAGGACCAGCACGTGCACAAGTCGCCGGGACTTACGGGCCATGCGAAAACCTCTCTGAGGGTACAGCCGTGAACGTGCCGACCGGATCACCTCCACTATAAGCGAAAAGCGGGCGCGGGGGAGCGGAGGCGGTGTCCGATTCAGCACCTCTCCGGATGGACAGGCGGAACCGGCCGGACCGCGGAACGGCGAAGAGTGCGAGGCTGGTGTAGCATGAATCGGAACATGGACAGACGAAGGAATCCCGGGAGGAAATGGCGGTTGTGGCTGGCCGCGGGCGTGGCCGCGTGTCTGCTGGCGAATGGCGCATGGGTGTGGCTGAGCTGGGGATTGCCGCAGGGAGAGAAGTTGCGCGCCGAGACGCGTGCGCGATGCCGTACGCACGGAGCGGCACTGTGGCTGGCGCTTCCCGCGATTTCCGGGAAGCTGCGGACGGCGGTGGTGGAATGGGAAGACGCTGGTTTTTACCGGCATGGAGCAATCGACCGGGAAGCCATCCGCGAGGCCTTGCTGGCGGATCTGCGCGCTGGAAAATATGAACACGGAGGCAGCACAATCACGCAGCAACTGGCACGAACTCTTTTTTTGACGCGGGAAAAGACCCTGCGGCGCAAGCTGCGGGAAATTATCCTGGCGCGGCGGCTGGAAGCGCTGTTTGCGAAGGACGAGATTCTGGAGATGTATCTGAATACTGCGGACTGGGGCCCGGGCGTGGCCGGGGCAGAAGCCGCGGCGCGCATCTATTGCGGGAAGCCGGCGCGGGATCTGGAGTGGAAGGACGCCGCGATGCTGGCGGGAATGCTGGCCAATCCGCGGCGGTTCAGTCCTCTGGAATATCCGAAAAAGGCCCAGGTGCGCGAAGAGTTGGTGCGGGAGAAGCTGGTGCAGGAGAAAGCAGTTAGCGAGGAAGAATACCGGGCGAGCGAGGCGGAGTCCCGGCGGTAAGCACGCGATGAAATAGGGGCGCAATCCGGGTTGCTCGCATGTGATTTGATGCGATATTCTGTCTAGCACGCAAGAGAGAGCGGCGCAGGTTGACGCAGCGGATTACAGCGGGAGCTTGGACCGGCAACGCGACAAGGAGAAAACAGGGAAATGGCCATAGCCACGGTAAACCCGGCGACGGGCGAGACGATCAAGACGTTTGAGCAGTTGACCGACGCGCAGATCGAAGAGAAGGTGGCGCGGGCGGCGGCGACGTTTGCGACTTACCGCAAGACGCCGGTCGCGGAGCGCGCAAAGAAAATGCTGCGCGCCGCGGAGATTTTGGAGAGCGAGAAGGAAGCGCTCGGGCGGCTGATGACGCTGGAGATGGGCAAGACGCTGCAGTCGGCGATTGACGAGGCGGTGAAGTGCGCCAGCGGCTGCCGCTACTATGCGGAAAACGCGGAGCGCTTCATGGCGGACGAGCCGGCGCAGACGGGCGCGACGAAGAGCTACGTGCGCTATCTGCCGATCGGCGTGGTGCTGGCGGTGATGCCGTGGAACTATCCGTTGTGGCAGGTGTTCCGGTTCGTGGCGCCGGCGCTGATGGCCGGCAACGTGGGGCTGCTGAAGCACGCCTCCAACGTGCCGCAAAGCGCCCTGGCCATCGAGGACATCGTGCGGCGCGCGGGATTTCCCGAAGGCGCGTTTCAGACGCTGCTGATCGGCGCGTCGAAGGTGGACGCCCTGCTGAACGACCCGCGGGTGGTGGCGGCGACGCTGACGGGCAGCGAAGGCGCGGGAATCGAAGTGGGCATCGGCGCGGCCAAGCGCATCAAGAAGGTTGTCCTGGAACTGGGCGGGAGCGATCCGTTCATCGTGATGCCCAGCGCGGATCTGAACGCGGCGGTGGAGACGGGCGTGAAGGCGCGGACCATCAACAACGGGCAATCGTGCATCGCGGCGAAGCGATTTATCGTGCACGAAAAAATTGCCGATGAGTTCACGAAAAAGTTCGTGGCCCGCATGGAGGCGCTGAAGGTGGGCGATCCCTTCGACCCAGCGACGGATGTGGGACCGCTAGCCACACCGGGAGGCGTGATGGACCTGGTGCGGGACATCGAAAAATCGGTGAAAGCCGGTGCGCGTGTGCTGACCGGCGGAAAGGCTCTGGACCGGCCGGGGTACTTCTTTGCTCCCACGGTGATCACGGACATTCCGAAGAGTTCTCCGGCGTACTCCGAGGAGATGTTCGGGCCGGTGGCGATGATCCTCCGCGCCAAGGATATTGACGACGCCATCCGCATCGCCAACGACACGCGCTTCGGGCTGGGCGCCAGCGCCTGGACCAACGACAAAGCCGAGCAGGAGCGCTTCATCAATGATTTGGACGCGGGCATGGTGTTCATCAACAAGATGGTGGCCTCCGACCCGCGCATTCCGTTTGGTGGCGTGAAGCAGTCCGGCCACGGGCGGGAACTGAGCAGCATGGGCATGCGCGAGTTCATGAACGCCAAGACGGTATGCGTGCAGTAAAGTTTTTTTCATCCCCTGCACGCGCTGGGCGTGGCCGATGAAAAAGCGGCGAAAAAAGACGCTGGAGGCCGGGCGGGAAGCCCGGCGTCTTGCGCGGCGCGCGGCGGCCAAGCCCGGCGCCACGCGGGTGATCGAGAACAAACGCAAGCGCGCGGAAAAGCACAAGAAAAAGTTGCTGGAAATAGAGTAACCCGGCGGCGCCCGCCGCCGAGTGATGCGTGGATGTACCTGCCTTCAGGTCCGCACGGGACCTAGTTTCTGGAGCTTCAACCGGGTTTATAGGCGGGGATGATTTCGTTCGGAAGAAAGAGCGGTGTAGCGGGCAGCTTGCGGCGCTCGGCGAGAGCGCCGGCGATGGTTTCCAGATCCTGCTTGCCGAAGCCCATGCAGCTTACTTTTACCGAACGCGCGGAATCGATGAGGTAAACAGTCGGGACGTTGCTAATGCCGTAGGCGTTGGAGACGGGATAGCCGGCATCGTCGAGGACCACGGGAAAAGTGACGCCGTACTCCTTGCAGAACTTCCGGGTGTCGCGCGCGTCGTTCTGGGAGACGCCGAGAATGACGACGCCGTCGCCGGCGTACTGCCGGTGAAGCCGCTCGAGAAACGGAAAAGTGAACTGGCAGACGGGGCAGGAAATCTTGAAAAAAGCAGCAACGACAGGCCCGCGCTCGCAGAGTTTGTCCAGGGAGAACTCGCAGCCTTCCGCGGTCTTGAGCGAAAAATCCGGAGCGGTGTGACCGGCATCAATGGTAGACATCGGCTGTTTGTTCCTCGTCCAGCGGGAAATCCTGCGAAACCATCCCATCGCAAGATTCTAGCGCAGAGGCCGGGGAGCGCCAAACGGATTGCTAAAAGGAATCAATGAATCGTGCGGGTCTTGCGATTCATGTAGTCCATGAGCAGGTATTGGCCGAGGTTCATGGGAGTAGTGAAGTAAGCCTTACCGCGGCACATTTGCGAAATTTTCTGGACGAAGCGGACCAGGCTGGAATCGCTGGCCAGCATGAAGGTGTTGATGAGGATTGCGGCGCGCTTGCACTTGCTGACTTCCTCGAGGGGCTGCGTGAGCACGAAAGGGTCCAGACCGAAGGCGTTCTTGTAAATGCGCACGTCTTACATGGTGGGGGCGGATGGTTTTCCGTCGGTGATCATGATGATCTGACGCATGTCTTTTTTCTGGCGCAGGAGGATGCGCTGCGCCAGGCGCAGCCCTTCGCGCGTGTTGGTGTGATAGGGGCCGACCTGGACGCGGGCGAGTTGGGTGACGGGAATTTCCTCGGCGCTGTCGTGGAAGAGGACGAGGCTCAGCGTATCGCCGGGATACTGCGTGCGGATAAGATGAGAAAGGGCCATAGCCACGCGCTTGGCCGGCGTGAAGCGGTCTTCGCCGTAAAGAATCATGCTGTGGCTGCAATCGAGCAGCAGGACGGTGGCGCAGGAGCTCTGGTATTCGCACTGGTGCACGGCCAGATCGGAGTGCTGCAGGGTGAGGGGCAGGCGGGGTCCTTCGCGGCGAACGGCGTTGAAGAGCGTCTGACTGACGTCCAGATTGAGCGTATCGCCGAATTCGTAGGTTCGTGAAGCGCCGCCGGATTCGACGCCGGTGGCCAGATCGCGCGTGTCGTGGCGGCCGAAACTGCTGCGGCCGAGCGAGCCGAGTAAATCCTGCAATGTCTTGAAGCCGAGGAAGTCGATGGTCTTGTCGGTGATTTCGAAACGGGCGCGCGTATTCGGCTGGGCGGGGCCGAGCCGGCCGCCGGGGGTGTTTTCCGGGGGAGGCGTAACCATCGGCGGCGGCTGATTTCCCTGCGCTTGGATGTAGCCCTCCTGCGCGAGGCGCTCGATGAGTTTGTCCAGGAGTTCGCGGATGGATTCGTCGGAGGAATCGGCGACGTTGAGAAGTTGCTGGCGCAGTTCTTCGAAGGAGGGGTTGTCGGGAAGCAGGTCGCCCTCCTGCAGGGCCCGCAGAATGGCTTCGCGCAGGGCTTCCAGGGATTGCTCGGGGTCGAGTTCGGAGAGGTCGTAGGGCGAATCGAAGCCGCTCTGCAGAAAAAAATCGCCCAGGCGGCGCACAAGGTCTTCCAGGTCAATCGCATCGGCGGGGTTCCCGGTGAATTTCTTGTAGCGGATGAATTTCATGGATAGTTGTGCGTGGCCCTCCGCGCGGTCAATTGTACTGGCGCCGCGGGGGCCGGCCGGGAACGTCCATTTGCTCGGCAGCGCGCGGTTTGTCGGCGTAGAAGCCGCGCTCTTCGCTGCGCCCGATGCGGCGATGGGCCCACAGGCCTTCGAGGATCATCTCCGCCGCGGCGGCGGCGGCGGGGGCGTCCTTGGCGTCGGAAACGCCGAGCTTGGCCAGGTGCTCGAAGAGTCCCGGAATCAGGGCGAGTTGGCGGTGACGGCTGGCGGCGGGGCTGACTTCCAGGATCTTGAGTTCGCCGCCATTTTCGAACCACTGGATGACTGGCTGCATGTCGGCGCCGCCGATGTATTTGCTGTGCACGCGGCCCACCGCGCCGCGAATCAGTTCCCGCGCGATGGTTTCCGCGCCTTTCTGCTCGCCTTCATATTCCAGTTCGAGTTTCCCGGTGATGGCGGGAAGCGCGGCATAAAGGTCGGCGATGCGCGTCACGGCCCGGGTGTCGCCGGCG
Source organism: Terriglobia bacterium (assembly GCA_020072805.1). Classification (GTDB taxonomy): domain Bacteria; phylum Acidobacteriota; class Terriglobia; order Acidiferrales; family UBA7541; genus Acidiferrum. The sequence goes on along the minus strand of JAIQGC010000009.1, from coordinate 127,135 downwards.
CGCGCGGCTTGCTGCTCGGCGCTGCTTGCGGCGCATTCCAGCGTGGTGATGGGCAGGCGCTGGCTGACGCCGGAGCGGCGGTCCACGCGCTTGTCTTCGCGCGCCATAAAAGCAATCTCCTCGATGACCTCGCGGAGGTAGACGGGAACTTCCACCTGGTGTTGCGCGTCGCGGCTGACCCAGGCTTCCTGCGAGGTGATAAGCATGCCTTCCTCGACGGAAGAGGGATAGTGCGTGCGAATCTCCGATCCGATGCGGTCCTTGAGCGGCGTCACGATTTTTCCGCGGGCGGTGTAATCCTCCGGGTTGGCGGTGAAGACCACCAGAACGTCCAGGGGCAGCCTCAGGGGATAGCCCTTAATCTGAATGTCGCCTTCCTGCATGATGTTGAAGAGGCCCACCTGAATTTTACCGGCGAGGTCGGGAAGCTCATTGATGGCGAAAATGGCGCGGTTGGCGCGCGGCAGCAGGCCGTAGTGTATGGTCAGCTCGTCGGAGAGGTCGCGACCGCCGCGTGCGGCCTTGATGGGGTCCACGTCGCCGATGATGTCGGCGATGGTGACGTCGGGGGTGGCCAGTTTTTCCACGTAGCGCAGGTCGCGGGGCATCCAGGCGATGGGCGTGGCCCCGTTTTCGGCGGCAATGCGTTCGCGGCAGGAGCGGCAGATGGGGCGCAGGGGATGATCGTTGATCTCGCAGCCGGCGACGACGGGAATGGCGTCGTCGAGAAACTGCAAGAGGCCGCGCAGAATGCGGCTCTTGGCCTGGCCGCGCAGTCCCAGCAGAATAAAATTGTGGCGCGAAAGCAGGGCGTTGATGATCTGCGGCACCACGGTGTCTTCATAGCCGTGCACGCCCGGAAAAAGAGGCACGCCGGCTTCCAGCATGTGCAGAAGATTGGCGCGCATCTCATCCTTGATCGAGCGCAGCGGCGCGCCGGGCTCATAGCCGGGCAGGCGGCGGAGTTCGCCCAGCGTGGCGGGTTTGGATTTGTGCGGGTAGGAGGAAACGGTGCTGGCGTTCATGGTCTGCGGTGCTCCGGTTCCGATGATAGCAGAGGGGGCGGGGGATTGCGGAGAGAATGGAGGAGCGCTCAGGGAAGCTCGGCCAGGAGGCCTTCCAATTCGGAACGGGCATGCGAGTTGCCGGCCGCGATCGCGGCGGCGATGCCCGATTGCAGGATCTGGCGGGCGTCCTCCGAGCGGGATTCGCGGATCAGCAACTGTGCGTACATGAGATAGGCGGGGACGTAGGCGGGATTGAGTTCGATGAGTTTGCGGAAATGGCCGTCGGCAGCGGCGCCTTCTCCCGCGTTCATGAAGTCCAGCGCCAGGCCGTAGCGGGCAAAGGCGTCGGCGGGCTGCGCGGCGACGATCTCTTCAAGTGCCTGGCGGCGCGTTTTCTTTGGAGGCTGGTTGGTCATCGCTTGTATTATACGGGTTGGGCGGTAATTCTCAGCAAGAGGATGCGTGTGGGTGGAGTGGGAAGGCCCGCCCTCTAAAGAGGGCGGCTACAGAGTGCGGGGGGATTTTACTCGCGGGAGCGTCACTGCTGACGCTGGTGAGAAAAGCGGGTTAGGGAGAAGGACGGAGAGATGGGGAAGGAAGCGAGGCAGCGATGAAGAGCAGGAACAGCGGGCGGGTGAAGGGCGTCGGAGAAGCGCTGCAGGGGCAGACGCGGCGGGGCAAGCCGGTGAGCGCGTCCTGTTCAGAGATGACCGAGATGGTGCTGCCGAGCGAAACGAATCCGCTGGGAAAACTGCTGGGCGGACACATCATGCACCTGGTGGACATCGTGGCAGCCATGGCCGCGCACCGCCATTCCAACAGCCTGGTGATGACCGTGTCGGTGGATTATCTGGACTTCCGCAATTCGGTCAGCGTGGGAGAGATCGTGATCTTGAATTCCCAGGTGAACCGCGCGTTTCACACTTCGATGGAGATCGGCGTCGAAGTTTTTTCCGAAAATTACCTGACCGGAAAGCGGACGCATACGACGTCGGCGTATCTCACGTTCGTGGCCATTGATGAGCACACCGGTGCACCCAAGGAAGTGCCGCCGCTGATCGTGAAGACGGCGGCGGAACGCCGCAGATTTTTGGGCGCCGGTGCGCGCCGCAAAATACGCCTGGCGAACCGTTATGGGAAGAGGTAAGGCGAGTGCGTGTGGAATATAACGCGCATTTCTGAAGAGGAATGGTGGGTCTGCGCGGACGGGACGGAAAGGGAAGGGAAGGAAAGGAAAGGAAAGGCCCGCCCTCTCCGGCTGCTGCCCGGAGTCTTGCGACTGAAGAGGGCGGCTACAGATTGTAGGCTAATTCTACTGGGAGGGGAGATTAAGATCGCGGTGTTACGCGCGCGGCGGAACAGGCAATCGGGCGGGCGAGGCCCCGACTGCTGTCCGGGGCAGGCAAGCTCCGCCCCTACTGTGCGAGTCTTGTGAGAAATGCGGGCTAGTTCAGCGGGGAGAACCGGACCACAGCGGGGAGGATGTCGGCGCAGCGCCCGCGCCGGCGGGCTCCTCGGTGACCAGGATGGATTTGGTGGCCTCGATCGAGGCCGGTGGATTTTCCACGTACAACAGGAGCAGAGTGCCGTCAGGGTGCGGCCGGAGCGTGCCTGCCGGGAGCATGTTGCCGCCGGGGTCCGCGGTGAGCAGCCAGACGCGCAGCTCGCGGTCTCCGGCGGGGAGCGGAATATTCACTCCGGCGACGACGAGGCCCAGCTTGGGATGCCACCAGGCGTGCAAAGGGGGAACGGCGCGGTGGGGGGAAGCTGGGGTCGGCAGCAAGGCGATCCGCCGCGAGGCGGGGTCGTTGAGGATGAGCGTGGTTTGGCGAGTTTCCTCCAGGCTGCGCTGGATCTCGCGGCGATCCTCGTGCGCGGCAGCATATTGCGTCTCGAGTTGCGCAAGTTCCTGCTGGAGTTGCCGGGCGCGATGGGTGATGTACAGCCCCGCGAGCAGAAGAGCGGCGGCCAGAATCCAAAACCAGAAAAGAGAGATGCGCTGCCCAGGTTGAGACGCAGAGCCTTGCGCGGGCGCGGATGGAGCCGGAGCGGGCATCAGGAGTTCGCGGGCGTTGCGTTCTGGTTTGCCGCGGCAATCACGGCTGCGGCGGTTTCGAGGCCATATTCGGCGCAGGAATAGACCGCCGGCCCCTTCCAATAGCTGCCGGCCATCCACAGGCCGGGAAATTTCGCGCGCAGCGCGTTGATGGCCGCCAGCCGGGTGGAATGTCCCAGATTGTATTGGGGAATGGCCCGCGGATAGATGCGCACTTCGGAAAAGACCGGCGGCCCCTGAATTCCCAGGATAGGAGAAAGTTCGCGCTGGGCAATCTCGATGAGCGCATTAGGGTCGAGTTTGGCGATGGCGGGGTCGGAAGCGCCGCCCATGAAATTGGCGAAGAGCACGGAGCCTTCGGGGGCGCGGCCGGGAAAGAGCGAGGAGTTCCACACCGAGCCGAGCAGGCGCAATCCCGCCGAGCGGGGAACCAGAAAGCCGAAGCCGGTCATCGCGCGGGCAATCTGGCTGGTCTGATAGCCGAGCGAGACGACGGCGATGGAAGCGAATTCAATCGCGCCGAGATGCTGGGCGAACTGCGGATCAAGATTCGCCAGCAGCTCGCCCGCGCGGTCCGGCGGCGTGGCCAGGATCAGGTGATCGCAGAGGATTGTTTCTTCGCGGTCGCCGCGCAGGACGCGCAGGGAGAAGCGCTGCGGGGAAAGTGGCGTGTGCTCGATTTGGCGCAGAGCGGAATTGAGCCAGAGCGCGTCGCCGAGATGGCGGCCAAGCGCCTGAGGAAGGGCGTCGTTGCCGCCGCGAAAACTGATGAGAGCGGACTTCTCGCGCGGCCCTTTTTGCGGCCGCGCTGCTTTTTCCACTTTGGCCACGGCGAACATGCCGCGGACCAGGCTGCCTTTGGCGGCTTCCGCGGCGTGCAGCATGGGGAAGGCGCTGCGCAGGCTGAGGCGTTCGGGATCGCCCGCGTAGATGCCGGAGACGAAGGGGCCCGCAAGTTTTTCTAGAAGTTCCGGCGTGAATTTCCTGCGGATGAAATCGGCCAGGGATTCGTCGGGCTCGGGCGGACGGCTGCTGCTGAAGAGATCGCCGAGAAGGCTGAATTTTGTTTTCCAGCCGAGCAGGGAACTGGCGAAGAAGGCCGGAGGACTGAGCGGAACGGGCACCAGAGCGCCGTTCACCAGGACGAAGCGGGGAGCGCGGGAATCGGCGCGGGCGACCTCGGATTCCAGGCCAATTTCGCGGATCATCTCCAGCAGCGCGGAGGTGGCCGTGAAACTCTGCGGGCCGTGTTCGAAAAGCCAGCCATCGCGCCGTTCGGAGCGAATGACCCCGCCGGGACGCGAGGCGGATTCCAGAAGGATGGCGTCGAGACCGGCGCGGCGCAGCGCGAAAGCGCAGGACAGGCCGGAGATTCCGCCTCCGACCACCACCGCTGCATGGGATGTGGTCATCGCCGATTCTTCCCGAAAAAATCTTAAAGCGTTTTCGAAAACAGCGGGCGCTCGGCCAGCCGCTGCTTTTCCAGATAGGGATCGAAAATCATGGCCAGGTTGCGGATAAAAATGCGCCCGAGCCAGGTGGTTTGAATTTCGTCCTTGCCGAGAACGACGAGGCCGTCCTGCTGCATGGAAGCGAGGCGCTGCAGTTCCGGCGCGAAGTACTGGTCGAAATCGATGCCGAATTCCTTGCTGACTTCGGCCTTGGGAATGACCGTGTGGCAGAGCAGGCGGCTGATGACCGAGCCGCGCAGGCGGTCTTCCTGCGTGAGCGTATAGCCGCGCATGGTGGCGATGCCGCGTTCGGCGACGGCCTTGGAATATTCGGGGACTTCGCGGGGATTCTGCGCGTAGCGGTCCTGCACCGAACTGATGGCGCTGACGCCCATGCCGTAGAGGTCCGCGCCGGCCTTGGTGGTGTAGCCCTGGAAGTTGCGGTGCAGCGTGCGGTTTTTCTGGGCCACGGCGAGTTCGTCGGTTGGGCGGGCGAAGTGGTCCATTCCAATATAGAAGTAACCGGCTTCGATGAATTTGGTGAGGCCCGTGCTGAAAATTCTAAATTTTTCGGAGCCTTCGGGCAGGTGCACCGCGAAGGAGCCTTGCTGCTTCTTGAGCCAGGGAACATGCGCGTAGCTGAAGAGAGCGATGCGGTCGGGATTGAGCGTCAGGATCTGGTCCACGGTGGCGGCGAAGCGCTCGGGGGTCTGGTAGGGCAGTCCGTAGATGAGGTCCACGTTGATGCTTTCGAAACCGAGGCGGCGGGCTTCCACGATGATGTCGCGGGTCATCTCGTAGGGCTGCACGCGGTGAATGGTCTTCTGGACTTCGGGGTGGAAATCCTGAATGCCCATGCTGAGGCGGTTGAAATTCAGCTTGCGCAGGACTTCCAGATGCTGAAAAGAGGTGACGCGAGGGTCCACCTCAATGCCAATTTCGGAGTCCGGGGCAAAGGTGAAACGCGCGCGGGTGAATTCGAAAAGATCCTCGAGCTGCTCGGGAGAAAGATAGGTGGGCGTGCCGCCGCCCCAGTGGAACTGCACGACTTCGCGCTTGCGGGAGACGCCGCTGCTGACGCGCTCGATTTCTTTTTTGAGCGTATCGAGATAAGGAAGCGCAACGCTCTTGTCCTTCTGGATGACCACGTTGCAGGCGCAGAACAGGCACAGGCTGGTGCAGAACGGAATGTGAAAATAAAGCGAGACGGGGGAGCCGGCGCGGTCGGCGTCGGCGTGGGCCGCTTCCAGGTCGCCGGGGCCGAAGTTGTCGTTCCACACCGGCGCGGTGGGATAGCTGGTGTAGCGCGGACCGGGCTGGTCATAGCGCGCCAGCAATTCCGGCGTGACGTGAAATTCGCGGCGCATCTGTTCGATCGAGGAAGAAGACACGGCGTTCACCTCTTGACGGCCTGCTGTTCACCGCGGATCGGGGTGCTTTGCCCGGTGCGGATGAAAAGCTGCGCGTTCTCGACCGGAGTCGAGGGCAAAATTCCGTGGCCCAGATTGAGGATGTGCCCCGCGCCCTGCAAGTCCGCGATGGCCGACACCACGGCCGAGCGAATCTTTTCGGCGGGGGCGAAGAGCACTGCCGGATCGATATTCCCCTGGATGGCGATGCGCGGTCCGGCCAGCGCGCGCAATTCGCGCAGGCTGACGCGCCAGTCCACGCTCAAAACGTCCGCGCCGGACTGCACCACGGCGGGAAGCAGGTGATGCGACGCCTTGGTGTAGAGAATCACCGGCGTCTTTTCCGTTTTCACCGCGCGGATAATCTCCTGCGTGGCGGGCAGGGCGAATTCCCGGTAGTCGCTGAGATTGAGTTCCCCGCACCAGGTGTCGAAGAGCTGCACGGCGGTGGCCCCGGCGGCGATCTGCGCCTTCAGGTAGCCGATGGTGGCCTGAGCGATCTTGCCGAGCAGCGCGCGGAAGCTAGCGGGGTCCTCGTAGAGAAAACTCTTCACCGAGGCGAATCCCTCGCGCGTGCGCCCTTCGACCATGTAGCAGGCCAGCGTCCAGGGCGCCGCTGCGAATCCCAGCAGGGGCACGTCCGGACCCAGTTCCCGGCGGAGCCTGCGCAGCGCTTCCATCAGGAAGCCGGTTTCGCTTTCCGGGTCGAAAATATGCAATTTCGCCACGTGCGCCGCGCTGCGCACCGGTTCGGGCAGATTCGGCCCAGCGTCGCCCAGTTCCAGCGGGAGCCCCATGGCCTCGGCGGGAATGAGAATATCGGAAAAAACGATGACGGCATCCACGCCCACGTGGCGGAACGGTTGCAGCGAAACCTCCACGGCCAGGTCAGGCGTCTTGCAGACTTCGAGAAACGGATGCTTGGCCCGCAAGGCCCGGTATTCGGGCAGGTAGCGCCCCGCCTGGCGCATCATCCAGACGGGCACGCGCGGAACTTCCGCGCAGCGGCAAGCGCGGAGAAACAACTCCGTGCGGGTGAGGCCCGAGAGCATAGGGGATGCGTCAGTGTTAGCGGTCATTGCCATCCACGGCTAAAGAATAACACTAGTGTGGTTTGATTGCCGAGTGCAGGCTTGGGGTGTTCTGGAGTCCGCAGTGGGCTATAATAAACGGCGATCAGCAAACCGGGCGGATTGCCCTGCGTTCCGGCAATCTGGTGGGGCGGGACCATGCAAATGACAGGCGGCTTGTGATGCAACCCCTTGCGATTCTCACCGTTCTGGCCTACGGCGTGAGCCTGGGCCTCTATTTTCGCCTGCTCTATGCCGACCAGAAAATTGTCGGACGGGCCGCCACGGCGATGCTGGCGGTCAGTCTGGCGCTGCACTATTTCTTCCTGCTGGAGCGCGCCCACCAACTGCAGGCAGTCCCGTATCAGGATTTATACGGCGCCGTCTCCCTGTTTGCCTGGCTGCTGGCGCTGACCTATTTTGGCCTCGAGATGGTGCACCGCCAGCGCACCCTGGGCGCTTTTCTTCTTCCCTTTGTCGTTTTGATCCTCGTCGCCGGAATGCTCGGCCGGCCGGGCGTCCCTGCAGGACCGCCGCCGGGACACGGAATAGTCTTCGCGCTGCATGTCACGCTGAGCGTGCTGGCCTACGCGGCCTTCGGACTTTCCTTTGTGATGAGCCTGATGTACCTGGCGGAAGAGACGCTGCTGCGCCGGCACAGGCTGGGGACCATCGTGTGGCGCTTTCCCGCGCTGGATCTGCTCGAGCGCATGACCCGCAGCAGCGTCCTGGTGGGCATGGGCGCGATTCTGGCCGGCACGCTGCTGGGATTCGTGGCCGTCCGCCGCCTGGAAACTCCCGTCTCGCATTTCGATCCGAAATACCTGGTGACGCTGGCTATCGTTGGGCTTTACGCCACCTACCTGTATCTGGAGCGGCAGACAAGCTGGCGCGGGGGCCGGGCCTCGAGGCTGTGCGTTTTCAATTTCGCCGTGATTTTGCTGAGTGTGACTGTCGTGAACCTCTTCTTGACTCGGGCTCATCGTTACTTCTAAGGGCGTGCAGGGTAGCATGGAAATCGTTCTCGTCGGCCTGAATCATCGCACCGCACCGGTCGAGGTGCGCGAGCGCCTGTCGTTTACCGCGGACCAGGCGCGCCGCGCCGCCGAGGATCTGCGCGCGCAGGGCATCTTCGAAGAAACCATGATTCTCTCCACCTGCAATCGCAGTGAAGTCTACGGCGTTCCTCCCGAGAGCCGCCCGGAGCCCGCCGCGGCGCTTTCCGAATATCTCAGCTCGTTTCATGGAGTGCGCGCCGATATCTTGAACGGTTCCCTCTACCGCCATCAGGACCGCTCCGCCGTCGAGCACCTCTTTCAAGTCTCCGCCGGGCTGGATTCCATGGTCCTCGGCGAAGCCGAAATCCTGGGCCAGGTGCGCGAAGCCTACCGCGCGGCGCATGAATCCGGCGCCACCGGGCCGGTGCTGAACCGCCTCTTTCAGGCGGCGCTAGAAGTGGGCAAGCGCGTGCGCACCGAAACCGAATTGGGCACCAGGCCGATGTCCGTGGCCTCCGCGGGGATGAAGCTGGCCGAGCGCATCTTCGGCAAGCTGGAGAAGCACACCGCTCTGGTGCTGGGCGCGGGCACCATCAGCGAGCAGGTCATCAGCCAGCTGCGCGACCGCGGCATCGGCCACTTGCTGGTGATGAACCGCTCGATCGAGCGCGCCGAAGAGGTCGCCCGGCGCTACGGCGGCGAGGTGGTTCCCTGGGCCGAGTGGGAAGCTGCGCTGCAAGGGCCGGACATCGTGGTCTCCTCGGTCTCCGCGGAATCGGTCCTCGGCGGGGAAGTGGTCGCCAGGGCCATGTCCGCGCGCAAGAACCGCGCGCTGCTGCTGATGGATCTGGGCGTGCCGCGCAACGTGGACCCCGCGGCGGCCAAACTCTACAACGTTTTCCTCTACAACATCGACGACCTGACCGACATCGTGCAGCAGAACCGCCGCGCGCGGGAGAGCGAAGTGCCCAAGGCGCAGGTCATTGTCGAGGAGCACGTGGACAAGTTTCTCTCCTGGCAGGCCAGCGTCGAGATGATCGGCGTGCTGGAGGCCCTCGAGGGCAAAATGCGCGCGGAACGCGCCGCCTTCCTCGCCGCGCACATGCAGCATCTGGGGCATCTGAGCGCGGCCGACCGCGAACGCATCGAGGCCCTGATGGATGATTTGCTGAAGAAGATCGTCATGAATCCCGCCGGGAAATTGCGCGGCGAACGCAACCTGCGCCGGAAGATCCAGAACATCGAAGCGCTGCGCGACCTCTTTCTCCCCGAGCGGGACAAATCATGAAGCCCCTGCGCATCGGCACGCGCGGCAGCCTCCTGGCCAAATGGCAGGCCGAGCATGTCCGCAAACTTCTCTTTCAGCTCAGCGGAGTGGCTGCCGAGCTGATCATCATCAAGACCGCTGGAGACAAAATCCAGAACATCCCGCTCACCCGCATCGGCGGCAAGGGCGTCTTCATCAAGGAACTGGAAGAGGCGTTGCTGGAAAACAAGATTGACCTGGCCGTGCACAGCGTCAAGGACGTGCCCACGGAGACACCCGCGGGCCTCTTCTTTCCCGCTCTCCTGCGCCGAGAGGATGTGCGCGACTGCCTGGTCGGCCCCAGCGGAGCATCTCTGGCCACTCTGCGCGCCGGAGCGCGCGTGGGCACGGGAAGCCTGCGCCGGCAGGCGCAATTGCGGCACGTGCGCCCGGACCTGGACCTGCGCGAACTGCGCGGCAACGTGGACACGCGACTGCGCAAGGCCCAGAGCGGAGAATATGAGGCCGTGGTCCTGGCCAAGGCCGGACTGGACCGCCTGGGATGGAGCGACCGTATCAGCGAGGCCCTCTCCCCGGAAGTCTGCCTGCCTGCCGTGGGGCAGGGCGCCATATCCGTCGAATCGCGCGTCGCCGATCAGGAAACTGCCGAGATGCTGCGCCAACTCAATCACGAAGAAACGCGCGTCGCCGTCCTCGCCGAGCGCGCTCTGCTGGCCAAATTGCAGGGCGGTTGCCAGGTTCCGCTGGGCGCCTGGGCCCGCATGGACCGCCAGGAACTGGTGATGGAGGCCTGCGTGGTCTCTCCGGACGGCAAGGAATACATCCGCGAGCGCGCCAGCATGCCGCCCGAGCGCGCCGAGGAGCTCGGAATCGAAATTGCGCGGCGGCTGCTGGATGCCGGAGCCGGACGTATTCTGGAACTGGCGGGGCGGCATGGCTAACCCGGATTTCTCAGGAGGAAGTATTCAGCCTGAGCAGGCGAGGTGAAAGCCCGCCCTCTAAAGATGGCGGCTACAGAAATTGGGGAGAAATTTGCGGTGGAATACAAGACTACAGGACGATGCGCGCGGCGGAACATGCAATCGCGGTTTGTCGGCAGCGGGCCGGGTAAGCCCGGCCCCTACGGGGTGAGGATCGTGAGAAATGCGGGCTAAAGCTCGGGGCGCGCTGGAGGGCAAGCGCGTGGTGGTCACGCGCGCCGCCGAACAGTGCGCCGAGTTGTGCCGGGAATTGGAATCGCGCGGATGCAAGGTGATTCTTCTCCCGCTGGTGCGGTTCGGCCCGCCCGAGGATTTTGCGCCGCTGGATGCCGCGCTGGGCGAACTGGCGAAATTCGGCTGGATTTTTCTGACCAGCGCCAACGCCGTGCGCGCCATGGCCGAGCGCTGCGAGACTCTGGGGCGGACGCTGGCCCAAGCCGCCGCCGCAGCGCGCATCGCCGTGGTGGGACCCGCGACGGAGCAGGCCGCTCTGAAGGCTGGGCTGAAGGTCAGCTACGTGGCCACAGCGCAGCACGGCGTGGGCCTGGCCGAGGAATTGAGCGCCGAGGTGGCGGGCGCAACGGTGCTCCTGCCGCGGAGCGATCGCGCCAATCCCGCTCTGCCGGAGGCGCTGCGGCGCCTGGGAGCGCAGGTCACCGAAGTGACCGCCTACCGAACGCTGGCGGAGACGGGCGACGAACGAAAAAAGATCCGCGTGATCGAGAACTGCGCGGTGGATGCCATTTTGCTCTTTAGCCCTTCGGCGGTGCATCATTTGCGGGACCTGCTGGGAGCGGAGCGCATGGGCAGGCAGGCGGGCCGCATCGTGTATGCGGCGATTGGTCCGGTGACCGCGGCGGCTTTGCGCGAATGCGGAATTGCGGAGCCCGTCGTGGCAAGCGATGCGAGCGTGGCGGGTATCGTGGAAGCGCTGGCCGGCTTTTGGGAGGCCAAATCTGGCGCGGGAGCGAGGCAGGCATGAGTTTTCCGAGGCATCGTGCAAGGCGGTTGCGCCGCAGCGAAGGGCTGCGGGGACTCGTCCGCGAGACGCGGCTGAGCGCCGCGGGGCTGGTCTATCCGCTCTTCGTCTGTCCTGGCACCAAGGTGAAAAAAGAAGTGGGCTCGATGCCCGGCGTCTACCAGCAGTCGGTGGACCAGATCGTCGAAGAGTGCCGCGAAATGGAGGGCCTGGGCCTGCCCGCGGTGATTCTCTTCGGCCTGCCGGAGACGAAAGATCCGCGCGGACGCTCTTCGCTCGAAGATGCCGGAGTGGTGCAGCGGGCCATCGAGGCCATCCGCAAGGCCAAGCTCAAGCTGCTGGTGATCACCGACGTGTGCCTGTGCGAGTACACCGATCACGGCCATTGCGGCGTGATTGAAGACGGGGAAGTGTGCAATGACGCGACGCTGCCCATCCTGGCCGAGCAGGCCGTTTCCCACGCCCGCGCCGGAGCCGACATCGTGGCTCCTTCGGACATGATGGACGGCCGGGTGGGAGCCATCCGCCAGTCGCTTGATGGAAACGGGTTTCTGGACGTGGCCATTCTTTCCTATGCCGCGAAGTATTGTTCCGGCTTTTACGGCCCCTTCCGCGAGGCCGCCGATTCCACGCCGCAATTCGGCGACCGCCGCAGCTACCAAATGGACCCGGCCAACGCGCGCGAAGCGGAAAAGGAAGTGGCTCAGGATATCGAGGAAGGCGCGGACATGGTCATGGTCAAGCCGGCGCTGCCCTATCTGGACATCATCCATCGCGTGCGCGAAAAATTCGACGTGCCCGTGGCCGCCTACAACGTCAGCGGCGAATATGCCATGGTCAAGGCCGCGGCGGCCCGGGGCTGGCTGGACGAAAAGCGCGTGGTGCTGGAAGTGCTCACGGGAATCCAGCGCGCGGGCGCAAGCATTATCATGACGTATCACGCCAAGGATGCGGCGCGGTGGCTCAAGCAGGGCTGAGGAGCGAAGATCATGGGAACGGCAAAAGCGGCAGTGAATCGCGAACGGCGGAAATCGCGGGAAATTTTCGAACGCGGAGAAAAAGTGCTGGTGGGCGGAGTGAACAGCCCCGTGCGGGCGTTCCGCTCCGTGGGCGGCGATCCGCTGGTGATGGAACGCGGGCTGGGCGCGCGCATTTACGACGCGGACGGCAACGAGTATCTGGATTACATCGGCTCGTGGGGGGCGATGCTGCTGGGGCATGCGCACCCGGCAGTGACCGCGGCGATTGTGGAACAGGCCCAGCGCGGTACCAGCTACGGAGCCACCACCGAACTGGAAGTGGAGCTGGCCACGCGCATCACCCGCGCCGTTCCCTTCATCGAAAAAATCCGCTTCGTCTCCAGCGGTACGGAAGCGACCATGAGCGCTCTGCGCCTGGCGCGCGCCTTTACCAAACGCGATCTCGTGGTGAAGTTCGAGGGGTGCTACCACGGGCACGCCGATAGTTTCCTCTCGCAGGCCGGCTCGGGCCTGGCCACACTGGGCATCGCCGCGTGCCCCGGCGTGCCCCAGGCGCTGGCCGAACTTACGCTAAACGCTCCCTACAACGACCTGAACGCGGTGGAGCGCCTGTTTGCCCTGCACAGCGGGAAGATCGCCGCGGTCATCGTCGAGCCCATTGCCGCAAACATGGGCGTGGTTCAACCGGAGGCCGGCTTTCTCCCCGGCCTGCGCGAACTCACGCGCAAAAACGGCGCGCTGCTCATCGTCGATGAAGTGATCACCGGATTCCGGCTGCACTTTGGCGCGGCGCAAACCCTGCTGGGCGTCGAGGGCGACCTGACGACCATGGGAAAAATTATCGGCGGGGGGCTGCCCGCGGCGGCCTACGGCGGCCGCGCGGAAATCATGAACCTCGTAGCGCCGCTGGGTGCGGTGTACCAGGCCGGAACCTTGGCCGGCAATCCTCTGGCGATGCGCGCGGGCTGCGCCACGCTGGAAGCGCTTAGCGCGCCAGGGAAGTACGAGGCGCTGAATGCCCTCGCGGAAAAGTTCGTTACAGAATTGCGGCAGGTGCTGGCCAAGAGCGGCGTACCGGGGCACATCAATGCGCAGGGCTCGCTGGCCACGCTGTTCTTCTGCGATGGTCCGGTGCGCAACTACGACGACGCCAAGCGCTCGGATACGGCGCGCTACGCCAATTTCTTCAGGGAAATGCTCAACCGCGGAATTTTTCTGTCTCCCGCGCAGTTCGAGGCCATGTTTCTATCCATGGCCCACACACCGGAGGATATTGCCGCCACTGTCGCGGCCGTGCGCGAAAGCCTGCAAGCGCTCAGGACGTAGCCGGCTCCCCGCCGCGGCGCCGCGCCACTTCGGCCGCCAGTTGATCCAGCCGCGCCAGCAACTCTTGATGGCGCTTCTCATCCTGCAGGGGTTTTTTCCCAATAAACACCAGTGTTCCGCCGGGCTCCAGGATGCATTGCTGCACATCGGCGAGGGATTCGAAACCCTGTCTGCGCGCCGCTACTTCCATCTGGCTCACGGTGATTAGTTCTCGGCGCAGGTGCCGCGTGCGCACCTTGCCGTCTTCGATGAGCACATCAGGGGACCCTTCAACGATTTCATCGATCTTGCGGTGGTTATAGAGGAAGCGCACCACCAGAGCATTAACCAGCAGCAACGCGGTGGCGCCGATGATTCCGCCGGTCACGCTGTTATCGTCCCCGATGATGGCGTTCTGCACCGTATTGGACAGTGTCAGCAGAACCACCAGGTCAAAGGGATTCAGCTGGGCCAGTTCTCGCTTGCCGGCCAGGCGCAGGCTGATCACCAGAAATGCGTAGACAATCACCGGGCGCGCGATTTTCTCGATGATCGGAAGACCCAGGACGAACATGTGACTGAGGGCTGCGTCCATAACTTCACTACCTCCAGGGAGATGAACGGACAAATCCGGGCGTCAGGCGTCCGAGGAGGCCTGCGCAAGCTGTCGGGAAAGCCTAGCATGAGAGCCCGGCGGCGTGAAGGCAGAGGGCTGGAAAATGGCGCACGGCCCCTCACGAGGGCCCGTAGCGGGGCAGTGTATCGGTTTGATAACAGAGTGGCAGATTAGTGCTCGCTAATTAAGAAAAACGACTACTATAAAGCCATCAGCTTGGTGTGGGGCGGTTCCCTGGGCGCAAGCAGTCGGTTTAGAATTAAGATTCTCGACGGGCTGAGCAAGAGACTCCAAGGATGGAACCGGACACGCAGCCGGGGAGAGACTGGAGAAACTTCGCCACTCTATGGCACAGCAGATTCCCGTATCGGTCAATATGCAACCCACAGCAGACCAACTGAAGGCGCTGGTGGAATGTGCGCAGGACCTGACCGCGCTACTCACGGCCGACGGCACGATTCTGCATGTCAATGCGGCCTTCGTTTCCACGCTGGCAATTCCCGCGGAAGAATTGATAGGAACAAATATCATGGACCTGGTGCATCCTTCCGGGACGGAAGATGCGCGGCAGTTCCTGAAGGTGCTGGCCACGCAACCGGGGGGAATGCAAACGTCGCGCAGCAGGCTGCGCTGCAAGGACGGATCGTGGCGGATCTTTGAAGCGGTGGTGAAGAGCCATCTCCAGGACCCCGCCGTGGGCGCCATCGCCGCCAGTTTTCGGGACATTACCGAACTCTACCGCATGGAGAAGGAAAGCCGGGTCATCTCCGGTGTCATTCACGCTCTGAACGAGAGCAGCAACCTGGATGAACTGCTTTCGAAAGTTCACGAGGCGCTGAGCCAGGTTCTCTACGCAGAGAACTGCTTTATCGTGCTGCATGACCACGGCACGGGAATGTTTTACTTCCCGTTCTTTCGCGACAAATTCGATATTGCCCCTCCGCCGCAGAAAATCGGGCGCAGTTGCACGGCTTACGTCTTTCGAACCGGCCGGGCCAGGATCATTTCGCAGACGGAATTCGACCGCCTGGCGGAGCAGGGCGAGGTGGAACTGGTGGGGTCGCCTTCGCCGGACTGGCTGGGCGTGCCGCTGAAAACTCCGAAAGAAACCATCGGCGTGCTCGTGGTGCAGCATTACGAGCAGGAAAACGTCTACAGCCAGCGTGACCTGGAGTTCCTGGAATCGGTCGGAGGAACCATCGCCCTGGCCATTGAACGCCGCCGCGCCGAGGACGCCCTGCGCAGGAGCGAATCCACCTTCCGCCTGCTGTTCGATCTCAATCCTCTGCCCACCTGGGTCTATGAGAAGGACACGATGCGATTCGTGGAGGTGAATGAAGCCGCCATCCGGCTCTATGGCTATACCCGCGAGGAGTTCCTGGGCATGACCCTCAAGGACATCCGCTCGGCCGAGGAGTGGGAGCGGGTAAAGGATGTCATTTTGCAGGCCTGGAAGGAGAACCGCTTTACCGGGCAATGGAAGCAGAAAAAGAAGAACGGCCAGATCATGGAAGTGGAAAGCAATGCGCATGAATTCGAATCCGGCGGGAAGATCATGCGCCTGGTGGTGGCGCGCGACATCACCGAACAGTCTTCCCTGGAACAGCAATTGCGCCAGGCGCAGAAAATGGAAGCGGTAGGGCGGCTGGCGGGAGGGGTGGCACACGATTTCAATAACCTGCTGATGGTGGTGAAGGGGCACACGGAACTTCTGCTGGGCTCCCTGGCAGGCATGCCGCAGTTGCGCAAGATCGAGCAGATCGACCGCGCGGCGGATCGCGCGGTCTCCCTGACGCGGCAACTCCTGGCCTTCAGCCGCATGCAGGTGCTTCAGCCGCGCATGCTGGTGCTCAACGAAATCGTCGAGGAAATGGCCAAGCTGCTTCCGCGAATGATTGGCGAGGACATCGACCTGGTGATTCGCACCGCCGCGGGGCTGGGCACCATTCGCGCGGACGCCAGCCAGATCGAGCAGGTGCTGATGAATCTGGCGGTGAATGCGCGCGATGCCATGCCCTCAGGAGGGCGGCTGACCATCGAAACCTGCAACGCGGAATTGGACGAGGGCTACCATTCGAAGCATCCCAGCGTGCATCCCGGGCGGTACGTGCAGTTGTCCGTGACGGACACGGGCATGGGCATGGACGCGGAGACGCAGGCGCACATTTTTGAGCCGTTTTTTACGACTAAGGAACTAGGCAAGGGCACGGGACTGGGCCTGGCCACGGTGTATGGAGTGGTGAAGCAGAGCGGCGGATTTATCTGGGTGTACAGCGAATTGGGCAAGGGAACTTCGTTCAAGATTTATCTGCCGCGGCTGGATGCGCCGGCGGATAAGAGCGGCGAGAAACAGACTTCCACGGAGATTCCGAGAGGGACGGAGACCATTCTGCTGGCCGAGGACGAGCAGGATGTGCGCGAGGTGGCCCGGGAATTTCTGGAATCGGCAGGCTATACCGTGCTGGAAGCGAAGAACGGCAAAGAGGCGCTGAAGCTGGCCGCGGAGCACCAGGGCGCGATCGATCTGCTGGTGACGGACATGGTGATGCCGGGGATGACCGGGCAGGAACTGGCGGTGCAGTTGAGGCAGAAGGGCGGAACCGCGCGCGTGGTGTATATGTCCGGCTATGCGGAGCAGGCCGCCTTGCAGGCCCAGGAACAGGAAGAGCATTCGAAATTGCTGACGAAGCCCTTTAGCCGGACCACATTGCTGCGAACAATCCGCGAAATGATTTCCCGCCCGCTTTAGAATCCAATAGGTCTTTCCGTATACCTGCAAAAAATCTGGTTTCAGCCTGAAATCCGAAGCCGGAGAGAGATTCCTCCACTCCGGGACGGCAAAAACGCCGTCCCTCCGGTCGGAATGACAATGTTGGTGGGGACAGGGAAAGAACCCAACTTCGGCGAAGTTTTATTTTCACTTGGTAAGAGAATGAAAGAAGGCAGCATAAGTTTGCTAGCTTCTGCCCAATTTCGGCATTCAGATTCAGACGGCTTCGGCCAGCTTGGGGCGTTTTTTGTGCCAGTTGGTGTACTTCTGATAGGCGCGCGCCGCTTGAATCACGCCCAGGTCGTTTCCGGCGCGGCCCACGAACTGCAATCCCACGGGCAGGCCGTCCGGCGCAAAGCCGCAAGGAACGGAGATGGCCGGGAGGCCGCAAAGATTGCCGATGGCGCCGAGGGGATCGGGGAAGCTCAATCCGGTTTCCAGATTCAGGTCCAGCTTGCTGGCGGTGACCGGCTGTGAGACGGTCACCAGGATGTCGAAGGAGTCGAATAGCTCTTCCATTTTGTTCTGGAGCTGCTCGCGGATTCGCAGGGCGGAGACGTAGTCGCTGCCGGGAATGGTTTCGCTGACGTAGCCAGCGAGTTGTTCCAGGGGGTCGGCAAGTTGCGCGGCGGCGCCGGAGCGGAGAAGAGTGGCAAAGGCGGAAGCGCATTCGACGTTCAGGATGATGGTTGCAGCGTCCTCGAAGGGGCCGGTGGGGAGCGCCGCGCTGCCGATGAAGGGAAACGAGCGGCGAAGAATTTTTCTGGCATCCGCGAGAAGCGCGGCCATTTCCGGCGGAAGAGTTTTCCAGGCGTTACTGAGCAGGCCAATGCGCGAGGGAGGGCGGCGCTCGGTGGCCGGGGAGTAGGTGAAGGCGGCTTTATCGAGGGGGAGAGTGGCGCGGTCGCGCAGATCGTGGCCGGCAATAACGGCAAAGACCCGCGCGCAGTCCTCCGCGGTGCGGCAGAGGGGACCGATCTTATCCATGGAATAGGCCAGGGCCATGGCGCCAAAGCGGCTGACGCGCCCGTAGGTGGGGCGCAGGCCGCTCACGCCGCAGAAGGCCGCGGGGCAGAGAATCGAACCCCAGGTTTCGGAGCCGAGGGTGAAGGCGGCCAGGCCGGCGGCCATGATCGCGCCGGAGCCGGAAGAGGAGCCGCAGGTCCAGCAGGAAGTATTCCAGGGATTTTTGGCGGCGCCGGTAAGGGAAGCGGAGGCGAAGCGGTAGCTCGAACCTCCGGCAAGTTCGATCATGGCGGACTTACCGAGCATGACGGCGCCGGCGCGCTTGAGATTGGTGATGACGGCGGAATCGTAGTCGAAGACCTGGGAAGCATAGGGCTGGGCGCCCCAGGTGGTGGGAAGTCCCTTGACGGCAAGAAGATCCTTTGCGGCAAAGGGCATGCCGTGGAGGGCGCCGCGATAATGGCCGCCGCGAATCTCCTTTTCGGCCTTGTGGGCCTGTTCAAGGGCGATTTCCGGGGTCAGCAGAGCATAGGCATTGAGGGCCGGGCCGAATTTCTGGCTGCGAGCGAGATAACTCTCGGTCAATTCGACCGGAGAAAGCTTCTTGGATTCGATGCGCCGTGCCAGTTCGGAAAGCGGAAGGTAGAGAATTTCTTCGCCGAGCATTAGAGCGCCTGTCCTTTCAAGACTTGGGCTTCGCGGCCGGCTGGGGCGGCGCGGGACGCTTTTCGCGCTCGACCAGGGGCTTGAGATAGAGAGCCGGGGAAGCGGCGTTGTCCAGGGGATAGGCGCGAACGGAATCGAGAGGCGCCTGGAGGGCGGTGGCCAGGCGGCGGATTTCCGATTTTTGCTCGTCGGAGAAACGGCTGCCGTAGCGCCCCAGAATGGATTGAACGCGGGCTTCGACTTCGGCCTGGCTCACCGAGGATAGCGCCTGAGAGCCAGCGGGCTGCTGAGGGATAGGCGCAGGGGACGCTGTAGCGTCCAGCAGAGCGCCGGGGGCCAAAGAGGTGGCGGCGGAAGCCAGAGCCGCGCGCAAGGCGAACTGGCGGCGGGAGATGGAGCGGCCTTTCACCGGGCCGTCTGGTTCGCGATCATCGGGCATGGCAGGAACCTCCAAAGTGGCGCAATTTTAGTCCCGTAGCGAAAGGCTACTGAATCGCGGGATGCGGGTCAACCGGACAAAGGGACAGGGGGGTGAACTCTTCGAGACAACTCTCTTGAAAAAGAGGGGGCAATGGGCTTGCAGGCGTGAAAGTGGCTCGTGATTCGTGACTGGTGACTCGTGGAAAACACAGTAAGCACACGGATTGTGGTGGCAGGCGGCCGTTTGCGTCAGGACGCAAGCAGGTGGCGTGGAACCGGAAATTTGATTTTGGAGTTAGCCTGCATTTCTCACGAGGAAGGCAGGTCTGCGGTGTCGGGGTGGAAAGGCCCGCCCTCTAAAGAGGGCGGCTACAGAATGTTGGCAATTTTTCTGGCGGGAGTTAAGACTACGCTGCGAGGCGTGTGGCGGAAGAGGCAATCATGCTGATGGGACAGAGGGCGGCGCCCCGACTGCTGTCCGGGGCAGGCAAGCCCCGCCCTACGGTGGAGCTTGTGAGAAATGAGGCTTACTCCGTGCCTTGAAGGGTGCGGCAGTGAACTTCCAGGGTTTGGGTGTATTCGCGTTCGATCTGCAATTCGGTCTGAAGCTTCTTGACGAGCAATTCGAGACGTAGAATTTCGGCACGATATTTCTGGATGTCCGCCGAGGGCGCGGCCGCCGGGCGGGCGGGCGCGGCGGGATGCATGGGACGCTGGGGCATTTGCGGCGGGGGCGGAGCCTGCTGCTGCGGAGCCTGTTGCTGCGGCGGGGAAAAAGCTTCCGCAAGCGCGCGGGGCCAGGCCGATTCGCCCGCAGCCGGTGGAAGGGGAGCAGGCGGACGGGCCGTAGCCGCGGGAGGAGCAAAAATACCCCCCAGGGAACTGGCGGGAGGGAGAGCCGGAACGCGGGCGGGGGCCGGCGGAGGAGAATGCGGAGCAGGAGCTTTGGGATGCAGGAAAGTGCGCACGCGAGCGATAAGTTCGTTGGGCTGAAACGGTTTGCGAATCAACTCATCGGCATGCACGGCGACGGCGCGGTCGGCGACGCTTTTATTGACTACACCGGACATCAGCAGAACGGGGGTGGAGCTGAAACGGGGATTCTGCTTGATCTGGCTGCAAACGGTGTAGCCGTCCTGATCGGGCATGATGACGTCGGTGATGACGACATCCGGGGGATTGAAATCGAATTGGGAAAGAGCCGAGGCCGCATCGGAGCAGGCGATGAGGCTGAGCTTCTCCTTGCGGAAGGCGATTTTCATGACTTCGCGCATGGTGGCGCTGTCGTCAATGAAGTAGATGACCGGGCCCTGGTGGGGCGTTGCAGCCGGTTGGGGCGTCGCAGCCTGTTGGGGCGCGGGAGCCGCGGCGGGCGGCGCAAGCACAACGGCCGGCGGAGGAGGCGGGGGAGGGGGAATGGCGGCCGCGGGCGGCGCGGGCTGAGGAGGAGCAAGAGAGTTGAAGTCCGCGGCGTCTTCCTGCGCAGAGGCGAATTCGTGAGAGGGTTCGGGCTCAAAAGCCTGGGCCGTTTCCGGTTCCGGTTCAGAGGTCGGGGCCACTTCGGGTTCCGGTTCGGAGACAGGGAGCGGGTCCGGCTCGAAACTGAAGCTGTCGGCGGAGAAGGGGTCGGTAACCGAGCTGGCGGGTTCACCCGAGCCGCTGGAGGTGAGATCTGCCTGCAGATCGTCATCGAAGGGAGGCATCCGAAATGTGTCGGTCATAGCGCTTCCTTATCTGCCATGTCGCGCTGGGATTCATCGATTTCGCGCATGGCGTCGAGCATAAGATCGGTTGAGGAGCGTAAAACGGTGCGTTGCGGGGAGGCGGAGCCGTAGTTGAATTTGTAGACGCCCGTGCCCAGCTGGGTGCAGGTTTTCAAAATGTAGATTACAGCTTCGTCGCCGAAAAGATTTCCGGTTTCGGCATGGGCGATTTCGCCGCCATCGAAGAACATAACGGCATCAAGATCCATGGCGTTGATGTGCAGTGCGCCGGTCTGGCGGGCCTGCTGGAGAAGCTGGACGACGCCAGGCAAATCCTGGTGAGAAAGGCTGCCGGTGAGAGTGGTCTCGGATTGCTGGAGCATTTGGGTGGGACGGAAGCCGTCGCGCTTGCTGATGACAATGCCGCGGATATGAGCGGCAATGACGGCGGGGTCGGTGCGGCGGTCGACATAGTCCTCGCAACCGGCTTGAAAGGCTTCCATGAGGGCGCGCTGGTTGCCGTCCCCGATGGCGATGACGGGCAAAGAGGCGTTTTTGGGGTCGGCATGGACAATGGGAGCGAGATCGAGGGCGCCCATCTCGCGCATGTTCATACCGCAGAGAATGGCGGCGGGGGTGTCGTATTCGAGAGTGGTGAGGCCAAAGGCGGCCTGGGCGCTGATGACCACTTCGAAGCCTTCGCGTTTGAGAGCTTCGCCGAGGCGCTTGGCGAAAAGCACGTTGCTGTCAATGAGCAGGATTTTGGAGGCGCGGCCGGGCTGGGTCATGAGCGCACCTCGCGAACGGTGGCATCCAGGAGGGGAGAGATGGAAGGCTCGGGCCCGGGGATCAGGTGGTCGAGGTCGAGGACTTCGATGACATTGCCGGCGTTGGAGATCCAGCCCTGCACATGGGGAGGATGGTCGGCGCCGGCGGGCGTCATTTCGGCGTTGATGAGTTCGCATTCGCCGGTGACGGGAATGGCCACGGGCTCCATGCCGGTGAGGAAATGGCGGAGGGTGAAAAGATAGAAACGGCGTGCCAGCAGGCGCTGCCCGATCAATTCCTCGGAAACGTCACAAACGGGAACAAGCCTGCCGCGGCGGAGAAGGACGCCTTCGACGCGCTCGGTCCGATGCGGGAAATGATGAACGTGAGCCAGGGGCACGAGTTCGGCAATACGCTGGGAGGGCACAGCGAATTTGCGCTCGCCGATCTGCAGGAGCACGAAGGTCTGCAATTCGAGTTCAAGCAATTCGCTCATAGGGTGCCGAGAGATTCCTCCAGAAGATGTTCGGGAGCGGGAGGCGCAACGGAAGTGAGCGCGTCCAGCAGTTCGAGTTCGTCCTGACGAAGCAGGCCATCGGGATTGACTACGGGGACGATGCCGTCATCGAGAGCCACGAAACCGCGGTACCAATTGCGTTCATCGCCGCAGAAGGCGCTGGGGAGGGCCATGAGGCGGGAAAAGGCGGCCATGCGCTCGATGGAATCGACGCGCAGGGCGGAACGGCGGTTGCGCAGAAGAAAGACGAGAGATCCCTGGGGGAGAGAGAGGCCGAAATGCAATCCGCCATGGACGATATAAAGGGGCGGACGGCCGCGGCGCGCCACGAAGGAGACCTTGCGGAGGCTGGGATCGGCCGCTTGAGCGGATAGCCCGGAAAAAGCATCGGCGCTGCGAATTTCCTGCACGGAACTGGCGGAAAGGGCAAAGACCTGCTGGCCGATGCGGAAGAGAATCATCTGCTCGGAGCGTCCGGCCGCGGCGGCTGGTTGTGCGGCGAATCTCATCCACGGACTCCCGCGGGCATGGAACGGGAAAGAGAGAGAACGCGTTTTTCGATGGCGCCGTAAATATCGTCCAGGGCAAGAATGTGGTCCACGGCGCCGGTCTTGATGGCTTCCGAAGGCATGCCGAAGATGACGGAGGTGGCTTCGTCCTGGGCGATGACCATGCCGCCGGCGTTCTTGATGGCGCGGGCGCCCTTGGCGCCGTCGTTGCCCATGCCGGTGAGGATGGCGCAAATAGAATTGGGACCGGCGAAAGCGGCGACGGATTCGAGAGTGACATCAATATTGGGGATATAGCCGGCGATGCGCCCGCTGTTATCCAGTTCGATGCGGCCGGGAGGAAGGATGCGCATGTGCTGTGAACCGGGACAAATATACAAGGTACCGGGAAGCAGGCGTTCGTGATGCACGGCTTCCTTCACGGTAAGACCGGTGAATTCGCTGAGTTGCGTGGCGTACTGTCCGGTGAAGGTTCCCGGCATGTGCTGGACCAGGAGCACGGCAGCGGGGAATTCACGGGTGAAGCCCGGGGCCAGGCGCATGACCGTGGCGGGGCCGCCGGTGGAGGCGCCAATGACAACGATGGGAAAGCGCTGATCGGGTTCGGCGGGAGCGGCGGCGCGGATTGCACCGGAAGAAGCGGGAGCCGCTTTGGGGAGCGGGGCGCTTGGGCGGCCGGCGGTGCGGACGACGCGGACCTTGGAGGCCATGCGCACCTTGCGAACGAGGTCTTCCTGAACATTTTTCATGTCCAGATCAACGGCGTTGGCGGGCTTGGAAACAAATTCGATGGCGCCCAGTTCAAGAGCGCGGAGAGCGCCATCGGCGCCTTCGCGGGATTCGGAACTGACGACGACGATGGGACGGGGATTGCGCGTCATGATCTGTTCGGTGGCCTGAATGCCGTTCAGGTGGGGCATGTTGATGTCCATGGTGATGACATCGGGCTTGAGGGATTCGGCCAGGGAGATGGCTTCATTGCCGTCCTTGGCCATGCCCACGACCTGGAACTGGGGGTCGTTATTGAAAATGCCTTCGAGGACCTTGCGCATGAAGGCGGAATCATCCACAACCAGGACGCGGATCTTCTTGTTGTCGCTAGCGCTCATCGTCATCACACCACCGGCGCGGTGAGGGTTCCGGCTTCCGCGCCGATCAATTGTTCCACTGCGTTAATCAACTGGTCCTCTTGCACGGGCTTGGTCAAGAAAGCCACCGCCCCTTCCTTCATGGCGCGGTCGCGATGTTTTGCGCCGGCGCGGGAAGTGACCACCATCACGGGAATGCGCCGGGTGGCGGGACTCTGCCGCAACTGGGCCATCAATTCGTAGCCGGTCATGCGGGGCATCTCCAGGTCGGTAATGACCAGATGGCAGCCCTGTTGGGCGATGAGTTCAGCGGCTTCGAGGCCGTCGGAAGCCATCTTGACGCGGTAGCCGGCCTTTTCGATCATGCGGCCGACGAATTTGCGGACGCTGATGGAATCGTCGACGACAACCACGACGCGGTCCTGCTGAACGCGGTCAATGGCCTCGGTGGGAATGCTGCCGCGGGCGACGGCGGCGGAGCCGGGGGCGAAGATGCGCGCGGCGCTGGCGTTGGCCTGAATGGCGCGGCGCTCGCCGGGCTCGCTGGAGACCATGCGGTTGAGGTCGATCAAGAGAATCAGGCTGCCATCAGGAGCGATGGTGGTGCCGGGAAAGAGTTTTACGCGGCGGAGATATTCGCCGAGGTTCTTGATGACGATTTCGTCCTTGCCGAGGACTTCCTCGACGACCAGGCCGATCTGGCGATCGCCGATATTGGCGACGATCATGCGGTAATAACCGTTGACGGCTTCAAGAGGAGGCAAACCGAGATAGGAATCGAGGCGCACGACTTCCGTGACGATGTCGCGGACCTTGGTGAGAAGTTTTCCTCCGACGTCCTCGATTTCATCGGCGCGCAGGCGGCGGATTTCCTCGACGATGCCGAGGGGAAGAGCGAAGGTGGAATCGCCGCAGCGGACAAACAAAGCGGGGGAGATGATCAGAGTCAGGGGAACCTTGAGGGTGAAGCGGGTGCCTTCGCCGGAGCGGCTATTGATTTCAATTTCACCGTTGAGAGCCTGCAAATTGGCGCGCACGACGTCGAGACCCACGCCGCGGCCGGCCAGTTCCGTCTTGGACGGGGCGGTGGAGAAGCCGGGATGAAAAAGCATTTCGCGGAGATCGCGTTCGGTAAGGCGATCGGCGGAATCGACGGAGACGAGGCCGCGGTCGAGCGCGGTCTGCTTGACGCGCGCGTAATTGATTCCGCCGCCGTCATCCTCGACTTCAATGTAGATATGGTTGCCGCGGTGATAGGCGCGCATGGTGACTTTGCCGAGGGCCGGCTTGCCCGCGGCGGCGCGGCCTTCGGGGGATTCCAGGCCGTGGGCCACGGCGTTGCGCACGAGGTGGACGAGAGGATCGCCGATCTGCTGAATGATGTTGTTGTCGAGTTCGGTGTCGCCGCCCTGGAGATCCACGTCGACCTGCTTGCCGGAGGATTTGCCGGCGTCGCGAACGGCGCGGGTGAGGCGGGAGTAGAGGGTGCCGATGGGAACCATGCGCGCGGCGGTGATCTGATCCTGAAGGCGATGGGCCAGCTTGGTGAATTCGTCGATATCGCTCTGGACGCGGCCGGTGAAGGCGCCGAGTTGGGTGAGAACTTCGGTAACGTCGGCGGAAATTTCGGTCATGGAGCGGGAAAGAATGCTGAAGTCATCGTAGCGGTCCATTTCAAGTTCGCTGAAATCGGACCACAGGGTGGCGTCGCCGGTGGCGGCGCTGGAGGTGAGGGCCGGAGCGGAAGGAGACTCTTTCCATTTATTCTCTGCGGGAGCGGGGGTGAAGCGGGTGCCGCTGACGCGGCTGTATTCGTATTTGTCCTGAAATTCGGAGACCTTGCCGGCCAGGCGCTCTTTCGAAAAGGTAAGAGTGTCAATCAGCTTGCGCAGTTCGGCGACGCGGCCAACCATGCGGGTGCGATTGATCACCAGCTCGCCGACGTTGTTCATCATGCGGTCGAGACGGTTCAGGGAGATGCGCACGGACTTGGATTGAGGCTGCGCGGAGGGAGCGGAAGTATTGCGCGCGAGGTGCGCGGTTTCGGCGTGCTGCGGTTCCTCGCCGGAGGCATCCGGCAGCGCCTGGGGAGCCTGGGCGGGAGATTCCTCGCCGTCCTCGGGGTCGGTGGGAGCGTATTCGGCGATGCGGGCGAGAAGGGAATCGACGGAGACGCGCATTTCGGCGTCGTCTTTCCACTGGCGGTGGACGCACTTTTTCAAGACGTCCATGGATTCCAGGCAGACATCCACGACGTCCGGGGAGGGCTGCAAGAGTCCCTCGCGCATGCGGCCGATCATGTCCTCGATGCGGTGGGCGATTGCGCCAAGGCGCTTCAGGCCGACTTGCGCGGCGGAGCCCTTGACCGTGTGAATGGAGCGGAAAAGTTTGTTGATGACTTCGGGGTCGTTGGAGCCCTCGAGAGCGAGGAGGCAGTCGCTGACGACCTGCAGATGCTCCTCGGCTTCGGGAAGGAAAAATTCCAGGATTTCGCCGGGAACGTCGTCGTCGGCGGGCATGGCGTCGAAGTACGAACCCGTGGCGGCGCCGGTCTCCGGAGCGAACTCGGGCTCCGCTTCGGCGGGAGATTGCGGGAGGGAAATCGGAGGTTGCGGGGCCTCGGCGGGGAAGGCGAAGGTGTAGCGTTCCTTGAAGGCTTCGATATCGTCGATGAGTTCCTTGCCGGTGTCGCTGATCTCGAGGAGGTTGCTCTCGAGCACGGAAATGCCGTCGGAGATGAATTCCGTGAGGGGGCCGTGAAGGTCGGCGTTGAACGGGGCATTGAGAACGTATTGAAAAATGTGGGCGAGCTTGCCGGAAATTTCGGAGAAGCGGGGAAAGCCGTAACTGGCCGATGAGCCGGAGAGGGTGTGCGCGGCGATAAAGAGCCGGTCGAGATCCTCGCGAGGAGCGCCGGATTCCGCCAGGATGCCCGAGTACTCCCGCAGATATTGCAGGTGCTCGGAGGCTTCCTGGAGGAAGACGCTGACGGCTTCTTGGCTCGGAAGGCTCAAGCGCGGCCCTCCGTGACAAGCTCCGGCTGCTGAAGATCACCGGGAAGCGGCTTGCGGTAAAGAATGCATTCGTTGAGAACGATGGCCTGGAATTTTACGGGCACCTTGGACAAGGATTCGGAATGTCCGAGAAGGAGGTAGCCGCCTGGTTCGAGGGTGTCATAAAAGCGCTGAATGAGGGCGTTGCGCTTTTCCTCGGAGAAATAGATGAGCACGTTCATGCAGAAGATCAGGTCCATGCGGCCCATATAGACGGCCTGAGCGAGATTCATCTGGGCGAAGGTGATCATCTTGCGGATGCGCGGCTTAACCTGCTGGCCCTCATTCACTTTGGTGAAATAACTGGCGAACTGGGCTTCGCTGACGCTAAGAGTGCGCTGGGCGGAGTAGGTGGCGGCTTCGGCGATTTTGAGGGCCTGGCGGCCGACATCGGTGGCCAGAATTTCGATATTCCAGGCGTCGGCCAGGGAAAGAGTGTCGAGCAGGGTGATGGCGATGGAATAGGGTTCCTCGCCGGTGGAACAGCCGGCGCTCCAAATGCGCAGGGTGCGGGGGTTGTTCCAGAATTTTTTGATCTGCAATTCGGGGAGGATGCGCTTTTCAAGGGCCTGGTAGACGGCCGGATAACGAAAGAAGGAAGTCTCCTGGGTGAGGAGCTTTTCGAGCATGGCTTCGTATTCGGTGTTGGCGCGGAGCATGGCCTTGAGCAGTTCGGCGCCGCTGGCAAAGCCCTTTTCCCTGGCGTGTTCGCGCACACGAGTGGAGAAGAAGCGCTCGCGCGATTGGTCAAAGAGAATGCCGGTGCGCTCTTCAATCAATTTGCGAACCTCCGAAAGATCCCGCTCGGTGACTTCCGCCGTCCTTCGTTCGTTTTCGTTCATCGTGCCCATTTTTCCGCGCCGATCATTTCACCGGGGCCTGAGTTCCTGCTTTTTTAGCGGACTGCTCCGGCCGGAACCGGGAGGTGCTGGGCGGCCGTGGAATTGTCACTGGCATCGGGGGAACCAGGCTTGGACAAGGCGCGGAATTGAGCCAGGGCTTCGTTCAACTGATCGGAGAGCTTGACCAGCTGGCTGACCGTGCCCACGGTCTGGCGAACGCCTTGCGAGGTTTGCCGGGTGATGCCGGAGATGATCTGCATGGCGTGGGCGACACCTTCCGTGCCGCGCACCTGTTGTTTGGAAGCGAGAGAGATTTCCTGGACGAGTTCGGCGGACTGGCGAACGACGCTGGAAATCGCGTCGAGGGCGCGTCCGGCCTGATCGGCCAGTTGGGCGCCGCCTTCAACTTCCTTGGTGCCTTCTTCCATGACCACGACGGCCTCGTTGGTCTCGGCCTGAATGGCCTTGATGAGCGCGGCGATGTCCTTGGTGGCGCTGCGGGAATGTTCGGCCAGTTTGCGGACTTCGTCGGCGACGACGGCGAAACCGCGGCCGGCTTCTCCGGCGCGGGCCGCTTCGATGGCGGCGTTGAGGGCCAGCAAGTTGGTCTGCTCGGTGATGTCGTTAATCACGTTGATGATTTCGGAAATTTCCAGAGAGCGGTCGCCGAGAGACTTGATCTTCTTGGCGGTGGCCTGCACCGAGGCGCGGATGCGCTGCATGCCTTCCAGGGTGTCGCGCACGGCGCGGTTGCCCTGTTCGGCGGCGTCGAGGGCGCGGCGCGCGGCTTCGGCGCTGGCTTCGGCGTTATTGGAAACCTGTTTCATGGAAACCGTAAGCTCTTCCACGGCGGAAGAGGTGTTGGTGATTTCCTGGTCCTGCTGGGTGGCGCCGGCCTGCATTTCGTCGGCGGCGAGGAGAATGTTGTTGGCGCTGCCGTTGACTTCCATAGCGGCCTTGCGGACGCGCTCGAGAACCTTGGAAAAGTTGTCGAGCATGAAGTTGATGGAGTCCACGACATTGCCGAGGGCGTCGTTGGTGACCTTGCCGCGCTGGCTGAGGTCGCCGCGGGCCACCTGGTTGATGACGGCCAGCAGTTCGGTAATGCTGCGCTGGAGAACTTCGCTGGCTTCCTGGTTGGAGGCGGCCTTGGCCACCTTGACGACGGCGCGGTTGAGATTGTCCGCGATGTAGCCGAGGTCGTCGCCGGTGCTGACATCGGCGCGGGCGCGCGGGTCGCCGGCAGCCAGGCGTTCGGAGAAGTTGGAAAGCTCCTCGACGGGCTGCAGGATGCGCTTGCTGAGGGTGCTGAAGGCGGTAAATATGGAAATCAGCGCGAGAACCCCCGCTGCCGCGAGAGCTCCTTTCGCGGATCCGGAAGCGGACCCGAAGTCGGCGGCCCCGCCGACGGCGTGGCCGGCGTAATAGGCCAGCGCCAGAATCAGGAAAAATGCAGTAGCGTTCCACATGACCAACGCCCAGATTGTGGAACTCAGTCTCGCTTTCATGACTTCCTCCAGTTTCGAATGCTCATCATCAGTTCATCCTCAACTCATCCCCGGCCCCCCGGCCGGGGATGGGTGTTACCGTTCACGGTTAAATCGCAGGGCCCGGAAAAACCTCCAGCAAGCGCCGAAGATCGATCATCAGCGCCAGCCGGTCATCGTGACGAAGCATGCCCACGCAGTGGGGGACGTTGTCCGGCCCCTGTTCCAGCATGGCATCCGAGGTCACAGAAAAAGTGCCAATTACCTCGTCGGCGGCGATGCCCACGCGCATGTCATCGTGATGTTCGCCTTCGTGATAGGAGGCGACGACAACGTGCTTGGGCAAGAGTCCGGGGCGGCGGCCTTCGGTCATGGCAATGTCCACGAGGGGGACAATGGTGCCGCGCAGGTTAAAAATGCCCATGAGATAAGCGGAAGAGAGAGGGATCCTGGTGAGCAGGGGCCACTCGACAACTTCTTCCACGTCGAGGACGGGAAGGCAGAAGCGTTCGCGGCCGCAGCGAAAGACGCAAAACTGTTTATCGGGCGAGGCGTGGCGGGCCGGGCCGGCATTTTCTTTTTCCAGGTGGGCATCGGTCTCGCTATTGACGGCGGACAACTGGAAATCGTCAATGGCCTGATTGAACTTGCCGGGAAGAGGACTCATACGAACCTCCGCACGGCGCGCAGCAGTTCATCGCGGGTGAACGGTTTGGTGATGTAGCCGTCCGCGCCCTGCTGCTGGCCCCAGAATTTGTCGCTCTCGGTGTTCTTGGAAGTCACCAGGATGACCGGGATGGCCTTGAAATCCGAATTGCCCTTCAATTCCCGGCAAAGCTGGAATCCGTTTTTCACGGGCATGACCACATCCAGCAGAATCATGCAGGGCCGCTCGGAAGTAATGGTTTCCTCGACGCGCAGGGGATCGTTCAGGCCCACGGGATGATAGCCTTCGTGCGATAACAGGTCCTGCATCAGCCGGACCTGCGATGGTGAATCGTCAACAATCAGTATGATCTTGTCCACGCTACCAAGCTCCACAGACTCTTCCACGGGATAGAGAAGCACGTATGTGTCCAGCTTCCCGGTTCCCTTGGCAAAACGTTCGGCCTAACTTCAAGTTACTGAAAACAAGTAACTAACATCCGGCATTAAAATTTTCACCCTCCGTCCAAAGTGATTGCAGGGGCGTCTAACGTCTCACTGTGAGACTCCGTCTCAGCGCTGCGCATCTCGCTGACCAGTGATGAGAATCGCTGCATGACCTCATTGATGCGCAGGGCCATGCTGTGAATGGTTTTGACCTGGTCGCGGGACTGCGCGGAGAGCTGCCCGGGTTCGAGCAAGAGAAGTTCGGCGTTACCCAAAACGCTGGTCAGGGCGTTGTTGATGCCGTTCTGCATGTTGGCCATATATTTCCCGAGGACGGCGTCGCGAGCATTCTGGGCGGCTTCTTCCTGAGCGTTGCGAGCCAACTGTATGGCTTTTACGCGGCGCAGAGATTCGCCGGCGACGAGGAGCAGGGTTTGCGCCCAGTCTTCGCGCAGGGGAATGTGAGTAAAGCGCGGATAGCGGGAGCGCAGGTCGGAGTATTCGCGATGATCGGCGTGAGCGCAGAGAATGACGGCGATGGAAGGGTCGAGGGCGATAAGAATGGAGGGGAGAAGACCATCCTGAATGGGGCCGACGACCAGGAGATCGCAAGGCAGATGCTGTTGGCGAAGCCAAAGTTCGCTATTGAGGACGGCAATGGCCGGGACGTGGCGTTCGGCCTGCCAGCAAGCGGTCAGCAGGCGAGCGAACTCGGTTTCGTCCGTAAGAACAATGACATTCGTGTGTCGCAAAACAAGCTGCTCCCCAAGGTACGCCGGACAATATCCGGCGGCGCTGACTTTAAGCCTTTTCGGCCTCGTCAATGGAAGAGGCCAAGCGCTTGATGCTAATACCCAGATTGACGGCGGCTTCGGTGTCCTTCGATTGCTTGGCGACTTCCACGCGGCCCTGCAAACGGGTGACTTCGGCGCGAGCGCCGGCAAGGACCGGAGGCAGGCCAGTCTTCTTGCCCGATTTTTTTGCGGCGTCCACGGCGGCGGCGACAATAGCCCGAGCGGCAACGGCGCGGCGCAGATCTTCGCCGGTGGCGCTGTCGGCGCTGATGAAAGCGACAACTTCCCAGGAGGAAAGGAGAATGCGGGCGGAGCCGAGTTCCACGGAGGTCATCGAGCGGCCACGTTCGGGGGGAGAGGCGATGAGCTGTTCCCAGAGTTTTTCCATGCTGCCTTCGATATCAATCTGGGCCGGGGGCGCCGCGGCTTTCGGTTTAGCGGCGGGAGCGGGAGAGGCAGACGGGGTCTGCTGTTTCTGAGCGGCCGCGGGCTTTGTGGCGGCGGGGGCGCTCTTGGGCGGGCCGGCGCGAAGAGATTGAACGGCCTGTTCAGCAATGCTGCGCAGGGCCAGGAGTTTATCGAAAGCGGAGCTGACGGTGCGCTCGTTGTATTCGCCCTGGAACGGCTGTTTCCATTCCTTGGTGATTTGCAGGATTTTCTGAATCGGCTCGGCGGAAGAAAGGCCGGCGGGTTTGCAGTCCAGGGATTTTACGTGCGCGTCGGAGAGAGCGCCCAGGGCCGTGCGAATGGCCTGCAAATCGGCGTGCATCAGCTCGATCAGTGTGCGGCGGACCAAAAAGTTAAAGCGGATGAAAGACAGCAGGGCCGTGGGGTCATAGAACATCCCTCCGGCTTTTTCTTTCACGCGGCGGCCTTCCAGGATGAAGCTGGTCTTGAGCATGTCGCGAAGACTGCGGCAGGCCTGCATCGAGGCAATCATCGTTTCCAGCGGGGCGCACCATTCCAGGGGCGTGGGGTCGACGGAACCGAGGACCGGGCGCATGACCTGAGCCACGGTTTCCAGGCCGAGAGCGTCATGGTAAACCTGCGGGGGAGCGCAGAGGACGAAGTACTGCACCAGCAGGAAATCGATCTTGTCGCGATCCAGGGTCTCCTTGGCCGTCTTGCGCAGGTAGCGGAGGATCATGGCGCGCAATCCGCCCTCGCTGGCGTTGAGCATGGTGACCTGGAGCAGCTGGCGCAGTTGATGAGGCTGGACGATCTGGTCGATTTTGTCCAGCCAGGTGCGAACCTGGCCGAAGAGCTCCGCGCTGGGAATTTCCGGAAGAGGTTTCTTGTCGGCGCCCACTGGGATGGGAGCACCAACCTGCTTGGCGATGGCCAGGTAAATTGGAAAGACGGAGCGCGCTTCCACCCACTGCGGGTTGGGGCGCTGCGTGGGCTTGACGTTTGGAGGAAGGGCGGTTTTTGATAGGGTGGTCACGGTTGCATTATCCAGTCACGAGATCCATCGAGGAAACGAACGGCGACGGCTTTTTTTCCCTCGTGGTACTGCACGGCAATCACGGCGGCCTTGTTGCGCCCCGGGCCGGGATTGCATTCGATCAAAACGCGGTCATCAAATTCGAGCGGCAAATTGCTGAGAAAAATGGCGTTGTCCGAGGAGCCGTATTCAATGATGGTGCGCTCGGAAAGCCTGGTTCTGCCCGGACGCAGTGCGGTTACCTGCACCGCAACCCGCAGCGCGACGGCTTGCGGGAAGAAGCGCACCAGTTGTTCGGTGCATGCTGGCTCCCGGCCTGCTACGACCGCTTCACCCGTTGGTTTCACTCGGTTTCTCGTCCCGTATGTGTGGATCTTCCAGGTCTCCCGCCCGCAGGGAAGCGGAGCAGGATGAACGGATAGATCCCACAGGGAAACAAGCACGCTGGGAGCCAAAGGGAAGATCAGGAGAGGGAGATGTTAGGGTACTGAAAAATAGAGGGTTAAGGACGAGGGTGGGAACTTGACAGATACGCCCGTCTCAGGGTGACACAGGATTGTCTCACGAAACTGTCTCGCGGAAGGGATGCGCGAGAATCTCGGCCGTCTCAATTTGGGATACGCACGCCTGCCCCGATGGAGAGTTGCCGGGCAATTCCAAGAGAACAATCAGGGCGTGGCGGTACGGGAGGACCGGTCTTCCTCATCCTCTTCCGCGGCGGAATCCGGCTTGACGGAAATGTTATAGCGCTTGAGTTTGCGGTAAAGAGTGGCGCGGCTGATGCCCAGCATTTTACCGGCCTGCACTTTGTCGCCGTTGGCCTGCTCGAAGACACGAAGAATGGTCATGCGCTCCATTTCCGCGAGAGCGGTGGTGGAGAGCGAGGAAGATTCATCCTGGTGCAAGGCCAGCGAGTCTCCCGCGGGGTGTTCGGTGCGGATGGCCGGGGGCAGGTCGCCGACGTCGATGGTAAGGCGGTCGCCGAGGGTAAGAGCGCGGGCGACGCAGTTTTCGAGCTCGCGGACGTTGCCGGGCCAGTCGTATTGCAGAAGGCTCTTCATGGCGTGGGAAGTG
This sequence comes from Terriglobia bacterium, assembly GCA_020072805.1. GTDB lineage: Bacteria > Acidobacteriota > Terriglobia > Acidiferrales > UBA7541 > Acidiferrum. The sequence goes on along the minus strand of JAIQGC010000009.1, from coordinate 93,824 downwards.
ACCTGGACGCTTTCGCCGGCGGCGTAGCGATTCAGGAAATGATGCACGAGCATGGGGATATCGGAACGGCGCTCGCGGAGCGAAGGGATATGCACGGTGACGACGTTGAGGCGGAAAAAGAGGTCCTTGCGGAAATTGCCGGAGCGATAGGCGGCATCGAGGTCGCGATTGGTGGCGGCGATGACGCGGACATCAACGCCCACGCTGCTGTTGCTGCCCACGGGGCGGACTTCCTTTTCCTGCAGGACGCGGAGGAGCTTGGCCTGCATTTCGAGGGGCAATTCGCCGATTTCATCGAGGAAAATGGTGCCGCCGTTGGCGGACTGGAAAAGGCCGATTTTGGATTTGATGGCTCCGGTGAAGGCGCCGCGCTCATAGCCGAAAAGCTCGCTTTCCATGAGAGTGGGGACGAGAGAACCGCAATCCACGGCGACGAAGGGAGTCTTGGCCATGGAACCGCGGAAATGGATGGCGCGGGCCACGAGTTCCTTGCCGGTGCCGCTCTCGCCGGTGATGAGCACGGGGGTGCGGGTGTCCTGCAAACGGGAGATCATGCGCAAGACGTCCTGGATCTTGGCGGAAGCGCCGACGATGCCCTCGAGGTTTTCCTCGGTATCCACGCGTTCGCGGAGGAACTGATTTTCGGCGACCAGGCGGACTTTTTCAGCCATGCGCTGGAGAAGCAGGCGCAGCTTCTCGACGCGGAAGGGCTTTTCAATGTAGTCGTAGGCGCCCAGTTTCATGGCATCCACGGCGGTTTCGATGGAACCGTGGCCGGTCATGATGGAAATTTCGGTGCGCGGAAAAATGGCCTTGATCTGGCGCAGAAGCTCGACGCCGGAGAGATTGGGAAGCTTCATGTCGGTGATAACGAGATCGGGAGTCTCGCTGTCCAGCTTGGCGAGGGCCGATTCGGCGGAGTCAGCCTCGATGCAGTCGTATCCGAGAGAGTTGCCGATGGTCATGCACAGGCGGCGGATGCTCTGTTCGTCATCCACGATGAGCAAGCGAATTTTCATGTCGTTGTTCATGGTTTTCCGAAGGTTTTCTCCACGATGGAAAGTAAATGCTGGACTCGAAAGGGTTTCTCGATAAAGGGCGCGCCGCAGCGGGCGAGCAGCTCCTGCGTTTCGAGGTTGGCGGTATCGCCGCTGATGAGGATCAAGCGCTTGCACATGTCCGGGCGGTGGCGCTGAATCCAGCTTTGCACGTCCGCGCCATTGACATTGCCGGGCATGCGGATGTCGGAGATGACTCCGCCGAAGTTGCCGGAGGCCAGGCGCTCGATTCCTTCCGCGCCGGAGTGGGCCGGTTCGACGCGGTAGCCGGAACGTTCGAGAGCGGCGCAGAGGAAAGCGGTGACGGAAGGCTCGTCCTCGATGAGCAGGATGCGGGTTGGCTCTTGCATTGCTTTCGCGGGGATTGGCTTCAACGGCCTGCCTCCATCGCGGCGGAGGCGGTAGCGGGCTCGGCAGAGACGGGAATGCGGACCACGAAGGTGCAGCCTGCGCCGGCGGTGTTATTCCAGCAGAGAATCTCGCCGTTATGCGCCTTCATAATGCCGTAGCAGATGCTGAGGCCCAGGCCGGTGCCCTTGCCCGGAGGCTTGGTGGTGTAAAAGGGGTCGAAAATGCGCACGGGGTCGGCGACGCCGCTGCCATTGTCGGTGACCGTAATTTCGATTTCCTGGCCGATCTGCGAAGAACGGACTTCGATGCGGCCGGGGCGCGCGGCTTCCTGAACGGCGTCATAGGCGTTATTCAGGATGTTAAGGAAAACCTGCTGAAGCTGCTGGGGGTCGCCGAGGACGGAGCCCAGGTTGTCCTGGAGGGATTCGATGAGTTCAACGCCGTGGCTTTCAAAATCGTAGTTGCGCAGCTTGATGGTCTGCCGGAGCACGGCATTCAGCTGAACCGGTTCGCGGCGGGCGGGGCGCTGGCGGGCGAAGCTGAGCAAGTCCTGCACGATGACCTTGGTGCGCTGAGTTTCCTGGAGAATGATGCGCAATTCTCCGCGGGCATCCTCGGGAATTGCGGGGTTTTCAAGAAGGAGGTCGGTAAAGCCGAGAATGGCGGCGAGGGGATTATTGACCTCGTGGGCCACGCCGGAGACCAACTGGCCGAGAGTGGCCATTTTCTCGGAATGAGCGAGTTTGGCGTGGAGAATGGTAGCGTCGGTAATGTCGGTCATGACCACGACGATGTTGTTGACGACGGCCTGTTCATCGCGCATGGGGCTGAAGCTGACGGAGAAGTGGCCCAGGGAGGCATCGCTGCGGCGAAGGCGGATTTCGATATTTTCCATCTGGTGGCCCTGGGCGGTGAGCCGCAGGGCTTCATCGAATTCCCTGCGCTGATTGGGTTCGACCCATTCGACAAGGCGATGGCCGATGAGATCACTTTCCCGGTAACCAACGTCGTAGCAGCGGCGGTTGGCATAGGCAATCAAACCGGCGGTATCCAGAACGAGAATCATGCTTTGGGTGGTGTTCAGGATTTTCTGGTTGAAGTCGCGCTCGCGCTGCAACTGGGCTTGAAAGAGGCGCTGTTCGGTGACATCCAGCATGAGCCCGCGAATTTGCAAGATTTCTCCTCGGGGGGTGAGCACCGCGGTGAGATTCTGAAGGGTATGGAGGAGAGAACCGTCCTTGCGGCGCAGGGTTTCTTCATGATTGCGGAGCACTCCGCCATGGGCGAGGGCCTGGAGGACGCGCTTGCGCGAGCCGGGATCGGGATAGAGATGGTTGCTGACGTCGGCGAGCAGGAGTTCGCGGCGGGAGCCGTAGCCGAGCATGCTCACCATGGCTTCGTTGACGTCGACGAAGCGGCCTTCGGGGGTGGCGAAGAACAGCCCCTCCTGAATGCTGTTAAAGAGATCGCGATAGCGGCGCTCGGCTTCCAGCCGGTCGGTGATGTCCTTGAGGACGTGAATGGTGCGTTCGTCTTTTTCCGCGGAGTGAGAGGTGCGGGAAGTGGAGACGAGAAAAGTGCTCTGATCCGCGGTGAACATGAACTCTTCGTGGGCCCGGTGGGGGTCGCGGCACAGTGGGCAGGGGAGCGAACTGCCGCTGCCAGAAATGGCCCGCAGGCGGTTCATGGGCTGGCCGACAAGAGCCGCGGGTTCAGCGCCCAGGACGAGAGAAAGAGAACGGTTGGTGCGGAGAATGCGCCAGGAACGGTCGTGGACCACAATATAGTCGGTGATGGCGTCAATGTCCTCGACCCATTGCCGTTTGGAGTGTTCGAGTTGAGAAAAACGGCGGAAATTGACGAGGGAAAGAGCCGCATGGCTGGCCAGGGCCTGGAGCAGACGGCGATCGGCTTCCTCGACCGGCTGGGGCTTGCGTAGAAGGCAGATGCAGCCCAGGCGCTCGCCTTCACTCGAATCGATGCGCACGACGATGGCTTCCAGATGCTGGCCGGACGAGCCCTGTGGAGAGAATTCCGGAGCGTCAAAGGGGAGGATAAAGATTTCCTCCTGGGATTTGGCGGCGACGTCGAGAATGGCCTTGGCGAAGAAGTCTCCGGCAGGAAGCGTGCCGGTTTGCCTGGGAGCGTTGGAATAAAGCTGCGTTTCATCCTGACCGTAAACCGCCACAGCGGACCATTGCGCGTCCAGCATGCGGCCCGCGCGTCCCGCAAAGTTGCGAAGAAAATCGGGGAGACTCCTGGCCTGAGCGGCGTCGAGAGCCAGGTCCATCAATTCTTCCGCGCGAGCGGAGGGTTGACGTACACCTCGAGGAACTCCTGAGAGGGCAGAAGGACGTGACGAAGACGATTTTTTAGTGACACGCAAGGGGTCGGGGGCAGCGTGTGTCTCAATTTGAACCGTTGCAGTGTAACCGTATCGGGTTTTCTCAGTTTGAGTCAAGATGGATGGAATGGGCGTTGTCCTATGAGCAACCCTCGGCAAAAGTCGCAAACATCTCAGAGTGAGATTTAGAGGCGGGAATTACGGAGCGGTTGAGACGAACAGGGATGGCAGGCCGGCGGGTACTTGAAAATCCACAAAAACTTAAAATCAATAGAATGAATGCGGTGTGAAGCTTTTCGGCAGCCATCGAGAGAAATAGATTTCTTTTTCAGGCCTGGCATCGAACGTGCCTTCTTCCTGTTGGGTTCCGTTTGCCACTACTGTTTTTTGTTACCGATGAGACGGAAAGAGGTCGGTTGGAGATGCGAGTGGGACTGAGCTATCAAGCGCGTATCACTGTTGCGGGATTGCTGCTGGCATTGGCGGTCAGCGCAAGCGCATTTGCTCAGGAAGGAACAGTAGAAGAAGGGAAGAGGAAGGTTCGGAGCAAGAGCGCGGCGATCTATCCCGATCTGGCGAGGAGGATGTACGTCAGCGGGAAAGTGAAGCTGGAAGTGGTGGTCAGCCCGGAGGGTAATGTGCGGCTCAGCCGGATTCTCGGCGGGCATCCGCTGCTGGCGAAGTCGGCCCAGGAAGCAGTGAAGGGATGGAAGTTTGAACCGGCCGCAGAAGAGAGCACGGTACTGGTGGAATTCACATTTCGTTTGAACGAGGGGTAGGTCGGTAACGGGGAATCGATTTCAAAAGGCTCGGCGCGTAAAAAGTTTGCAGCAACGGGCGGAGGGTTCGGGAAATGGATATGACGATAGGAAAAAAAATCTACCTTGGGTTCGGAGCCATCCTGGCGGTTCTGTTCATCCTGTTCCTGGTGAACGTGGGGGCGGCGGTCAAGGCCCGCTCGACGCGTGCGGATGCTTCGGCGGCGCTTAGCAGCTACAGAATCATCGAGAAAGTGCGCTTCGACATCATGTCCAGCCGAGTGAATCTGAACAACTTCCTGCTGAGCGGAGATCCGAACGACGAGGAAAAAGTCACTCGGGGGTTTGCCGAGATGGCCGAATTGCTCAAGCGGAGTGAAATGGAGGCAGGAAGCGAAGATTTGCGCAAGGCGTTGATTCAAGTGGAAGCCACGGAGCAGGGCTGGGCGGAAAGCTTTGCCAAGCCGTTGCTGGCCAAGCGCCACCAGGTGGACTCCGGGGATGCGACCGTATCCGATTTGCAGATTTTTTACCTGCAGAAGGACCCCAGTTCCTGGCTGAAGAAATCGTCGGTAGTGCTTGACGAGGTAACCCAGCAGATTGCCAAGCACCTGCAGGAAGCCACGGCGGCGTCCGACACGGCGAGTATAGTGGCGACGTGGATTACGACGATGGGGACGATTATCACACTGTGTATGGGGGTCTGGGTGGCCATGGGAACGGTGAAATCCATCTCCGAGCCGCTGCAGCACCTGATCCTTGTGGCGCGGGAGATCGGGGACTCCGGGGATCTGGACCAAAACATCAATTTGCACCGCAGCGATGAAATCGGGGCGCTGGCGACGACATTCAATAATCTGGTGGCCTATCTGAAGGAGATGGCGGAAGTGTCCATGGCCGTCGCGGAAGGCGACTTGAGCGTGGAAGTGGTGCCGCGGTCCAAGCGGGACACGCTGGCAAACGCGTTCCTGCAGATGTCGCAAGGACTGACGCAGTTGGTCCGGCAAGTGCGCGATGGAGCGTCGCAGGTTTCGGCGGGGTCGAGCCAGGTGGCACAGGCGGCGGACGAATCGGCCAAGATCAGTGTGCAGGCATCATCGGCCATCGAGGAAGTAACCAGCACGATGCACGAGATGAGCATCAACGTGCAGAATGTGGTGAAAAACACGCAGGTGCAGGCCTCGAGCGTGGCGGAGACATCATCGTCAATTGATGAGATGGTAGCATCCATCCAGCGAGTTGCGGATACCGCAAAGCTCCTGCTGGACATCGCCAACCGCTCCCGGGAAGAGGTGATGAACGGCATCTCCACGATGGAGAAGGCGACCAGCGGATTGAGCCGCACGAACCAGTCGATTCAATCGTCGGCGGAGATTATCAATGTGCTGGGGAATCGCGCGGATGACATCGGAAAGATCGTGGAAGTGATTGACGACCTCGCGGAGCAGACCAACCTGCTGGCGCTCAATGCGGCCATCGAGGCGGCCCGTGCGGGGGAACACGGACTGGGATTTGCGGTGGTGGCGGACGAAGTGAGGAAGCTGGCGGAAAAGTCCACGCAGTCCACCAAGGAAATCGCGGACCTGATCCAGAGCATTCAGCGCGAGGCGCGGCAAGCCGTGTCCAACATGGAGCTGAGCACCAAGTCGGTGGAAGAAGGCCTGTCGCTTGGGAACGAAATGGGAGTGGCGCTGAACAAGATATCCAACGTGGTGATCGAGGTGTACAAGCTTTCCCAGGAAATCGGGGCGGCCACCAACGAGCAATCGGCGGGGTCATCGCAGATTGCGCGGGCCACCAGCCGGCTGATGGAAATCACCCAGGAGATCAATTCTGCGGTGGAAGAGCAGGCCTCCGGGGCCCAGGCGGTTGTGCGGGCCATGGACAAGATGAGGGAGATGGTGCAGCAGTCCTCTTCGGGTTCGACGGAACTATCGGCGGCGGCGGACCAGATGCTCAAGCTTTCGCGGCAGCTGATTGATTCGATGGACCGGTTCGTGCTGGATCGCGAGGTGCAGCCGCGGCGCAGCCAGATTTCGCATCCTTCGACATCGCCACGGCGGGATGGCAACGGACGCGATGGCAATGGGCGCGAGGGCAATGAGCGCGGGGCCAACAAAGTAGAATACGCCGAAATGGCGCGTCTCTAGGACGGGGAGTCCGTGGATGGCAAATGATTTCCATGTAATCGGTTTTCGAATCGGAGAGGAGTCCTACGGGATTCCGATTTCGATGGTGCGGGAGATTGTCCGGGTTCCGAACATCACCGCGGTTCCAAACGCCCCGGAGACAATCCTGGGGGTCATCAATCTGCGCGGAAAAATTGTGCCGGTGATGGACTTGCGCAAGAGATTCGGGCTGGGAGAACTGCATGCGGACAAGAAGAGCCGCATTCTGGTGGTGGACCTGGAAAACCGGCTGCTGGGGCTCTTTGTGAATTCGGCTTCCGAGGTGTTGAAGATTCCTTCGTCGGAGGTGGAGCCGCCCGCCAGTATGTTTTCCGACGGGGAGTCCGGGTATGTGACAGGAGTGGGAAAGCTCAAAGGCAGGCTCATTATTCTGCTGGATATCGCCAAGCTATTGCTGCGCCAGGATTATAAACGCATCGAGGAGGCCGCGGAATTCGCCGGAAGCACCCGCTAGGGAAGAATTTCCGCATTGCCCCTGCGATACCCGGCGTTGCCGCGCAACTATCTTTCCATGGAAGCTCTGACAGCACAGATTAACCTGACGGAAGCGGAACTGAAGCTCCTGCAAACACTGGTCTACCAGGAATGCGGGATGTATTTTGATGAGCGGCGCGCGCACTTCTTGAAGGACCGCTTGCAGCGGAGGCTCAAGGCCTGTCAGCTGGATTCCTTCTATAACTACTACCGCCTGCTGACCAGCCGCGAGGGCAAGGCGGAAATGGCCGTGCTGCTGGAAAATCTGACGGTCAACGAGACGAGTTTCTTCCGGAATAAGCCGCAGCTGGATTTGCTGCAGAAGTCGGTGCTGGATGAACTCCTGCGCCGAAAGCAGGAACGGCGCGATTGGACGATGCGGGTATGGAGCGCGGGCTGCTCCTCGGGGCAGGAGGCATATTCCGTGGCCATCCTGATCTGCGATGCGCTGGCTTATTACTATCTGCGGAACCCCCTGCCATTCGATATGCCTTCACCCAAGCCGCTGATTCCTCCTCCGTGGAAGCTGGAGATTCTGGCCTCGGATATCAGCTATGCGAGCCTGCGTTCGGGCGCGGAAGGGCAATATACGGACGCGCAAATGGAGCCGGTGGATTACACCAGCCGGCTGCGGTATTTCGAGAAAATGGGGGAAAAATACGCGGTAAAGCAGCCGCTGAAGGATATGGTGCAGTTCGATTTCCATAATTTGAAGACGGAATTTCTGCCGCGGCGCAACGACATTATCCTGTGCCGCAACGTGATGATTTATTTCGACGAAGCCGAGCAGAAGCGGCTGATCGAAAAGTTCTACCACTGCCTGAATCCGGGGGGATATCTCTTCGTCGGGCATGCGGAAAGCCTGTTTGGGCTGAGCACGAAGTTCAAGATGATTCATGAGAACAACGGCACGGCTTATCAGCGTATCGAGGTGGGAGTTTGAGCCGAAAGAAAGACGAACGCGGCGACGAACTGCGCAATCTCTTCTTTGAGAGTGCGTATGAGCTATTGCAGTCGCTGAACGAATCAGGGCTGGCTCTGGAAGCGAATCCCGCGGACGAGGAGATTCTGCGGAGCGTGCGGCGGGCCGTGCACACCTTGAAAGGCGATTCGGCCGCCTGCGGATACCAGTCCCTGAGCGAACTGGCGCACGAACTCGAGGATGTTCTTTCGCCCAGCGTCGGGCAGCGGGAGGGGGGCCGGCTGGCGGAGGTAGTGCTTTCCGTCGCCGACACGTTTGAGTTGCTCCTGGGCGCCTACAAGAAGAACGCCGATATTCCCTCGACGGACGCCGTAAGAAAACAGATTCGCGAACTATTGGAAAGCGGGGAAGGCGCGGAACCCAAGACCGCAGTCCGGGCGGGGGCGCCGGCGGGAAGCGGCTGCGAGGCGCAATTTGCGTGGACGGAATATGAGCAGCTGATGGTGGCGGAGGCGCTGCACCGCGGTGAAATGGTATATAACATCGCGCTGCGCATCGATCCGCAGAGCGCCATGCGGGCGGCGGCGTTCCAGCTGGTGAGAAACGTGCTGCATGGGGCGGGCACGCTGATTGCCCTGCGCCCTGAGGATAATGCGGGCGCGGCGAATGTGGATTTGATCGAAGCGTCGCTATCCTGCACGGAAACGGCGGAAGGGGTCGTGCGGCGCTGCAAGATTCCCTCGATCGTCAAGGACGTGCAAGTCGTCCGCGTGAAAGCGATCGAGTCGCCTGAACATGAAATGATCGGGGACATTCTGGAAGCGCAGGCCGCGGCGGCGGCGCGGGCGGCGGAGGGTCCTTCCGCGGCGGCGATAGCCGCACCGGCCGTGCAGGAGAAGAACGCGGTAGCCACCGCAGTGGCCGAGAGCATGCTGCGCGTGGAAGCGTCGCGGATTGATTCGGTGATGAATCTGGTGGGTGAATTGATCATCGGGAAGTCCATGCTGCATCGCGCCATTATGGAATTTGGGCAGAAATATTCGCGCGACCCGCTGCACGGAAAACTGAGCGATGCGCTGTCGTTCCAATCCCGGATTCTCGAGGAATTGCAGAAGTCGGTGGTGAAGATTCGCATGGTTCCGGTGGAGCAGTTGTTCCGCCGGTTTCCCCGCGTGGTGCGGGATGTGGCCAAGCAATGCAAGAAGGACGTGGCGCTGGAACTGAGCGGCGAGAGCACGGACCTGGACAAGGGAGTGCTGGATACGCTGGGGGAGCCGCTGGCGCATCTGGTGAGAAACGCGGTCGATCATGGTATCGAGCCGGCCGAGGCGCGGATTGCCGCAGGGAAGCCGGCGCGCGGGACGCTGTATCTGAACGCGTACCACCAGGGAACGCAGGTTGTGGTGGAAGTGCGCGATGACGGCGGCGGAATCCAGGCGGAGAAGGTTCGCGCAAAGGTGGTTGCGCGAGGAATTCTTTCTCAGCAGGAAGCGGACAAGCTAAACGACCGCGAAGTGTTAAATATGATTTTTGCGCCGGGATTCAGTACGGCGGCGGAAGTGACGGAGATCTCCGGGCGTGGAGTGGGGCTGGATATCGTGCGCACGGTGCTGGAACGGCTGAAGGGAACGGTGGAAGTCAGTTCGCAGCCGGGGAAGGGCACAACGTTCCAATTGCGGATGCCGCTGACGCTGGCCAGCATTCAGACGCTGCTATTCCACGTGGGCGGCCGGATGTATGCGGTGCCGCTGTCAGCGGTGCTGGAAATCACGCGAGTGACGGAGCCGGAGATTCGCCGGGTGGACCAGAAGGAAGTGCTGCAATTGCGCGACCGGGTGCTGCCGGTGGTGCGTCTGAGCCGGCTTAATCGCATCCACGCGGTTGGAAAAAGCAAGCGGTCGTTTGTGATCGTCATTGGCGTGGCGGAAAAGAAATTCGGCCTGCTGGTGGACAGCCTTGCGGGCGAAGAAGAGCTGGTGATCAAAGCGCTGCCGGCCGATCTGGCATGCGGCGATCTGGTGACCGGGGCATCGGTGCTGGGGGATGGGTCCGTGGTGCTGATTTTGAACGTGAACGCGGTGGTCAGCCGGCTGAGCCGGACGCCCTTGATGGAGGCCAGCGCATGAGCGAGCGCCTCCGAGTGCTGGTGGTGGATGATTCGGCGCTGATGCGCAAGCTGATACCGCGCATGCTGGAGAAGCATCCGTCGATCGAGGTGGTGGGAACGGCCATGGACGGCGCGTTTGCGCTGAAGAAGATCGGCGTATACGACATTCAAGGCCCTGGCCCTGGGAGCCATCGATTTCGTAGCCAAACCGGGAGATGCCGCGGCGGGAAGCCTGGACCCGATCGCCGGGGAGCTGGTGCAGAAGATTCTGGTGGCCGGGCGCGTGGGACGGCAACGGAATACGACCAAGGTCAGTGCGGAGCCAAAAACGGTTACGAAGGGCGGGCCGCGGGTGGCGCGACAGCCGAATCGCGTGGTGGCCCTGGGCGTTTCGACCGGGGGGCCCAACGCCCTGCAGTACGTGCTTTCGCAGATTCCGGCTGATTTTCCGGCGGCGTTGCTGGTGGTGCAGCACATGCCGGAGGGATTTACGGAAATGCTCGCCAAGCGGCTGGATGACTGTTGCGAGATCGATGTAGCCGAAGCGCGTTCGGGCGATATTCTGCTGGCGGGGCGCGCATTGATTGCTCCGGGGAACCGCCACATGATGGCGAGGCGAATGCCGCGGGGAGACGTCACGGTGCTGACGGATAGCGCGCCGGTCAACGGGCACCGTCCTTCGGTGGACGTGCTGTTTCATTCGGTGGCGCAGGAATTCGGCCCCAGTTCCATCGCGGTGCTGATGACCGGGATGGGCGAAGACGGGGCGGATGGACTGGGAGCGGTCAGGAATTCGGGAGGGACGACGATTGCGCAGAGCGAGGAGAGTTGCGTGGTAAGCGGAATGCCCCGCGCGGCGATCCTGAAGGGATATGCGTCGCACGTCGTGCATCTCGAGAAAATCGGGGCGTTTCTTGTGAGCCAGTGCAGCGGCGAGCGGGAAGGGACCGAACAGATGGAACGGAAAAGTTTGGCAGAAAAACAAGAAGTAAAGGAAAGGACACCTGTTTCCTCGCCGCGCAATTGAAGAGATGGCGGAAGAGGAAGGAGAAGGCCATGGCCCAATTTGCCGCATTACTTCGGAAAGACAATCAGCCGGTTCGCTACCTGGTGGTGGACGATTCCGTCTTCGCCAGGAAGAACATCATCAAGATGATCGAGACGTTCGGCGGAGAGGTGGCCGGGGAAGCCGGAGACGGCCTGACGGCCATCGCGGAATTCAACCGCGCCCTGCCGGATATCGTCCTGATGGACATCACCATGCCACAGATGGAGGGGATCGAGGCGGTCGAGCGCATCATTCGGCAGCACCCTCAAGCGCGGATCATCATGGTGTCGTCGGTGGGGTATCAGGAAAACATCCTGGCGGCCTTGCAGAAAGGCGCCAAGCACTTCGTGCAGAAGCCAGTCAAGCCCGAAGGGTTGTACGAAATTCTTCGCTATGTGCTGAGCGATGAGGCGGGATCGTCACAGCCCTTGCCGGTGAGCGCGGGGAAGGATGACGTGCAATGAAGATCGAGCTGATTCAGCCGTTCATCAATGCCGCGGACGCGGTATTTTCGGAAGCCTTTCAGTCGCCCACGAAAATCGGGGACATGACCATGGATGAGGAAAGTTACCGGCTGAAGGGCGTGGCGGCCTTGATCCGCATTGAAGGGGAAATCGAGGGGCGGGTCATTCTGGATGTGGGCAGGGAGGCCGCCAGGAAAATGGCCAGCCATCTCTCCGGCGGCGAAGCGGTGGAGGGGGAACAGATTGAGACCGAGGCAGTGTGCGAGCTGGCCAATATGGTCATCGGCAACTCGGTCACATTGCTGAATGACAAGGGATTCAAATTCAAAATTCATCCGCCCGAGATTCATACCAGCCAGGAAGGGATTGGGAGCAACCGGGACACGGAAGCGATGGTCTTGAGCATGGAGACGCCGTACGGAGATATTTATCTGAATATCGCGATGCATTATCTGCACCGGCGGCGGCAGGAACGCGAAACGTCACCGGCAGCGGATTGATGATACCGGAATCATTCTCCAGGTTTAATGTAGGCGGCTCCATGACGGTACAGGCCAGCGGAAGGAATCGGGCGGGAAGAAACGATGCGAATCGGCACGAAGATGGCGCTGCTGCCCGGGGTGTAGGGAACGGCGACTTCCAAGCGGGCGCCCTCAGCATACTGGTTGCGGCTGCGGAAAGCGATGCCTCCGCGGGAGAGGTCCTCGCAGACCGCCACTTCCTCCTGGAATCCGCGCTGGCGGATGCAAGCCAGCACGCGGGCTTTGACGCGGGCGCGGTTGCGGGAGGGCTGAATGCGATTCTGGAGATCATTGAGGTTCGCGGCGTCCGGGCGGGTATCGGCGCCGGGCGCTGCCGGGCGCGCCTCGATCCAGATGGAAGGAGCGCTGCAAAGGTTGCAGAGACGGGCGACGCAGCGGCGTGCCACGAAGGATTTGAGTTCCAGTTCGTTGAGGTAGACCACCTCGCGCTTCTGGCAGAAGCTGCATTCCATGAGCATGCGCGCCAGCGCGTCCTGGGCCTGCACCGGGGAAGGGAAATCAATATCCCAGAAGTCGGGGCGGGATTCGTGCAGAGCGATGGCATAGAGGAATCCGCTGGGGTCGCGGTCGATCTCGGCGACAATGTGGGCGCGCACCGTCTTCCATTGGCTGCCGGAAACGCTGCGGCGCAGGACCAGTTCCTGTCCCATGGAGAGAGTTTCAGCGAGTTTCAGGACGGCGCCGTTGCGGCTGACCAGAAAGGTTTCGACGGTTTGGGAAATGGCCTGGCCCTGAGAATCGGTCCAGGAAGCTTCAACGGGAACTTGAAGGCTGATGCGGTCGCTCTGCCTGTCTTTGGCGGATGGGCTCATGCGTTTTTTTGCCGAGAGAGAAGTACCTCGGAAAGCCTAGCATGAATTTGCGGGCTGGGCAGGGAAAGCGGCGGTAAATTTGTCTATTGTGCAATGGCGGGCCCGGGGGTGGAGCGGAACTCCACTCCCGGTTACTTTTCACGGAGGATCGGAAGAAATATGAGCTTGACGGACGACAAGCGCGCAACGAAGCACTTGACGATGTATGACCGTCGCTATGCCATCCGCATTCCGATTTCGGCGGAAGCTGAAATCCTGAATCTGGAGACAGGAAAACGCCTCAAGGGAGCCACCACGGATATTTCCCTGGGCGGATGTTTTGTTACCACGGAGCGCCCCTTATCCCGCGGCTGCCGGGTGCGGGCCTTCCTGAGCCAGAAGAGCGAGCGGGTCGAAATTCTGGCTGTGGTGCGCTCGGTCAAAGACCGGGTGGGAATGGGAATCGAATTTCTGGACCTGGATGAATCATCGCACGCCATTTTGCGAAGATGGGTTGCGACAGGCAAAACCCAGCGCTGAAGCAGCCGCCGCGAGCCGCGCCTGAAATCCGAGAAATTGACTTTTTGCGGCATAGAAAACAAAAAAAACAGTTGCGCAAGGCAGCACCCGCCAATTTCGGGAATCAGGTTAAACTTGTGTCTGAAGCCATATGCTGTGCATCCCGGCCCGGCTTCCGAGCCCGCGAGCATGCCGGCGGGCGGGGAAAAGAATGATGAGCGAAAAACCTGCCTGGTGGCACCGCCAGCACATCGAGCCTTACCGGCTGAGTGATGCGGAGGCGTGGAAGCTGATCGAGAGCCCGCCGTTTTACTGTGTTTTTTCGTGGGTCACCCGGGAGCCCGCGCCGGTCTGCTGCGCGATGGCTTACGTGGTGCTGGACGGCTGCGTCCTGCTGACCTCGACCGCGAACCGCGACAAGGTCAAGGCGCTTCGCCGCAACCCCGCGGTTTCTCTCTGCTTTCACCGCGGATTGCGGCAGGTAACCCTCCGCGGACGGGCCGAGGTTTCTTCCGATCCGCAACTCGTGCAGCGCTGGGTTGCCGCGCATCTGGATGGGTGGGACCGCCCGCTGACCCCGGAGCAGCGCGAGAGCGAAACACGCCGCTTCCTCAGTCCTGACCGGGTGATTCTGGTGGTACGCGCCGAGAAACTGCGCAGCTTCGACGGAGCAGAGATGTTCCGCGCGGAATCGAGCGGCTGACCGGCGCCGGAGCAACAGCCCGGCTAGCGCTTTACGGCGATGCCTTTGACTTCAAAGCGCGCGCCGAAGAGCAGCGGCCCGGAGCCCAAAAAGGCCCGCGCGGGAAAGTTGCCTTTGAAATAGGTGCGGTAAACGCCGTTGAATTTATCGTAGTGAGCCACGTCCGGGCAATGGACTTCCACGGCCACCAGATCATCCATGGTAATCTCGGCTTTGGCCAGCGTCGCGCGTATGGAATCCAGCGCCAGACGCGCCTCCTCCTCAACGTCAGCCGGGGGGCGGCCGGTTTTGGGGTCCAGTCCGATACTCCCGGCGATGTAGAGAGTATTTCCAACCAGCACGCCATTGCTGAAGGGCAGCTTGGAATCGGGGTTCAGCAGAATATAGCGCCGTTCGGTTTTCTGCTGGGGACTCGCCAGCGTCACCGCCGCGATGATGGCCAGCGCCATAAACAGTCCCATCATTCTCTTCATCTTCATCCTCCCGCCGGATTGTTCCGTGCGGTGCGATTATAAGCGCTGCGGGATAGATTGTCCGGATTTTCTCGGTGGAGAGGACAGGGCCGTTCGCGGGTGAGCCGAACTCGCGCGGGCGGCGCAATGGCCTCAAAAAGAATAGAGAACTTTGCCGCCGGTGTCGGCGGTGGGGCCGTAAACCGAGGGAACGGGAAGGCCGAGCAGCCGCAAATAGATGATCAGCTGGCCACGATGGTGCGCGGAGTGAGCGATGCGGCGGGTGAGCACCCAGGCGCGCGAACGCGGCACATCGAAGAAACTCACTTCTTCGCGCCACCACTCGTCCGGCTTGCCGCGCAGCAGCGCCAGACGGCGGCGCGCGTCGGCGGAGTATATTTCTATGTAGGCACGCCTGCTCTTTTCGGCGGGGTTGGGGTCGCCGGTATCAATGCCCAGCATGGCCGCCATCCAGCGCCCTTCGGACTGCACCTGATGCTCGAACTGTTCGAGGATGGTGCGGGATTTGGGGCTGGGGCGGAAATCCAAGCCGCCGTCGGGAAAGGCGGCCCAGATGCCGGTGATTTTCAGGATCTCGGTCTCGTAGGTCTGCAGCAGGAAATCGTAAGTTGCGGTGGGAGTGGGGGACATTGATTTTTTCTCCGGCGGGTCGCGACCTGGAAATTCAAGTACCCAAAAGATTGGGCTGCAATTTGACGTAATTGTTTTCGTGCGCCCACATGCTCAGCGGCAGGGCGGCCAGTTCATCGACGGCGGGAACGGCGAAGCCGTCCCGGGTGAGATCCACGGTGATGATGCAGGCGCGGCAGGTGTCGCAGGCTTCCAGGCGAAGGTGTTTGAATTCGGCGGCGGTATAGACGGCCAGCTTTTTCGCAGGCGGGACAGACGATGCGGCGGTAGTCCCATTCGGTGGCGCAAAGCGAACAGAGCAGCGAGCGCTTGGCTCCGTCACCTTCCTGGCGCAGGACGCCGCACTGCGGCAGACCGCCGCAGACGGGACAGAGGCGCGGCGCGGGACCAGTCACGGAAGCCGCCGTGTGCTCGGCGAGGAATTCGGCGTAGGGCTGCAGGAAAGCACGAGGGAAGAAGAGGCGGGGATTTTCGGCCATCGATTCGCTGCGCTGACCGGTCTTCCAATAGTCCGCCAGGAGCACGCTCCACGCGCCGCTGCCTTCCTGGAGGAGATCGCGGGAGAGTTGCGCGAGCGGGCTGGGCGCGGCGCTGGCGATGACCGAGAGAAAAGGAGAAAAGCGGGGAAGCAGGAGAGGAAGATCGAGCGGCTGCCGCAGCGCGGAGTTTTCCACGGAATTTGCCGCGGGTTTGCAGGAAGCGCGCAGGTGCCTGTCGAGCTCTTTCTGAAAGCGCGCCAGAGGGAGATAAAAGCGCAGGATTTCCGCGGCGAAGAGGTACGCCGAAGCGAGTTGTTCGGCACGGCGCAGGCGCGCGTCCCAGGAGAACTTTTTCATTTTTTCCGCGGGGAGCCGCCGGTGACCTGGTCGTACCAGAGGCGATGATGCAGCCTAGCCCACCCCGCCGAGACTTCGCCGCGAATAATGGAAGTGAAGCCGCCGCGCACGACCGCGGTGCCCATATAGACGTGGATGATGAAGCCCCCGATTGTGGCCAGGGCGAAGACCACGTGGAGGAAGATCGCGAGGTAGCGGAGATAGCGAAGGCTCCAAGGCAGCGCGTCGGCGAACCAGAGCCCGAAGCCGGAGAGAGCCAGGAGGATGCCACCGCCCAGCATCAGCCAGAAGAACTGCTTCTGGCCCATGTTGAAGCGGCCAACGGGCGGAAGGTTCTCGTCCTCGTTGCGGATGTAGTTCAGCAGGGAGCGGCGCCAGACGAGGTCGGCGGGGGTGAGCAACATGTCGCCACGCCACAACGCATACATATAGAGGACCGAGGCGGTGAAGAGGAGACCTACCCAGGGATGCCAGAAGCGGGCCGTGGGTCCGCCGCCGGAAAAAATCACCAGCCAGAAGAGATAGGGAGACCAGAAAGCCAGGCCGGTGAGGAGGAGATAGATGTAGGAGAGGGTGGCGATCCAGTGGTTGACACGCTCGGCGAGGGTGTAGCGCAGCAGGCGCTGGCCGGATGCGCCGGCGGCAGAGTTCAGAGGCAGAGCGCGGCCGCTGCTCATGGCTGGCCTCCTTCCGCGCGGTTGTCTTCCTTGACGGTCTTGGCGCCGTAACGCAGATAGTGCAGGGTGACGGCGATGATGCCGCCGGCGATGGCCAGGTTGCCGAGCCACTTGACGGGGCCCTTCCAGAGCTTGACGACCCAGGGAATGGTGGGATTTTTGGGCAGGCCGCCATATTCTTCGGGGTTGGTGGCGTCATGGAGGACGTAGATGACTCCGGTGCCGCCCACGCCGGGGGGATCATAGACGCCGGCGTTGGCGAAGCCGAAATGGTCGCGCAACTGTCCCGCGCGCTTTTCCGCCAGCTCTTTCATATCGTCCTTGGTGCCGAAGTGCAGGCAGCCGCTGGGACAGGCCTTGATGCAGGCGGGTTCGAGGCCTTCGGAGATGCGGTCGGAGCACAGCGTGCACTTGAAAACTTTTTTGGTGGCGGAGTTGAACTTGGGAATATTGAAGGGGCAGCCGCTGATGCAATAGCCGCAGCCTATGCAATGGTCCTGCTGGAAGTCCACGACGCCGTTGGCGTATTGGACGATGGCGGCGTCGGCGGGGCAAGCGGCGAGGCAGCCGGGCTCGGCGCAGTGCATGCACTGGTCCTTGCGCATCAACCACATGAGCGAGCCGTCGGGCCGCTCGTACTCGTTGAACTTGATCACGTTCCAGAAGTTCCACGCCGTATCCGGCATGGTCTGGTAGGTGTTTTCGAACATCGTCTCGCGGTAGGGAAGTCCGTTCCATTCGAGGCAGGCGACTTCGCAAGCTTTGCAGCCGATGCAGGTGGTGACGTCAATCAGCTTGCAGACCTGCAATTCGCGCTGTGTGCCTTCGCCAGGCACCGGCCCGGCGTGGCCGGACATTTTCTGAATGCGCAGTGTGGCCTGGCTCATGCCTGGACCCTTTCCACTTTGACGATGAAGCCCTTGAATTCTGGGGTGTGCGCGTTGGGGTCAACGACGGTCGGCGAAAGAAGATTGGCCAGTTTCAGGGCGGTCTTCCCGGCATCCTCGGCGATGCCGCGGTAGCCCCAGTGAATGGGGATGCCGATCTGATAGGTTTTCTTGCCGTCGATGAGCATGGGCTTGATGCGCCGGGTGACCATGGCTTTGGCGATGTATTCTCCGCGCGCGCTGCTCACCTTGATTTTCTCGCCTCCGCGCAGTCCCAGATCGTTGGCCAGCTCCACGGGGATTTCCACGAACGGCTCGGGCACCAGTTGCACGTTCACCGGATTGTTCTTGGTCCAGTAGTGGTAGTGCTCGGTGAGGCGATAGGTGGTACAGACAATGGTGTAGCCGTCCTTGGGCGAGCCGTACTTGTCCGCAGGCGTCTTGAAGCGCTTGACCACGGGGTTGTGGGTCTGCTGCGGATGCAGCGGATTGTCGATGGGGCTCTCCATGGGCTCGTAGAATTCGGGCAGCGGGCCATCGGCGAAAGCGCCGAGCGGGGCAAAGATGCGCCCGACGCCTTCGGGATTCATGATGAACGGGCCCATGTGGTCCTTGGGCGCGGAGTCCACTTTGAAGTCCGGCACATCGTTGCCGGCCCACTTCTGCGCGGCTTCGCTCCACCACACCTGGCGGCGCGAGGGGTCCCACGGCTTGCCTTCGAGATCGCAGGAAGCGCGATTATAGAGGACGCGGCGGTTGGCCGGCCAGGACCAGGCCCAGTTGGGATAGACGCCCATGCCGGAAGGATCTTCGGTGCCGCGGCGCATGGTGAGATTGCCGGCTTCGGTGAAGGAGCCGGAGTAAATCCAGTTGCCGCAGGCGGTGGTGCCGTCGTCCTTGAGCCAGGCGAAACCGGGGAGCTGCTGGCCGGTCTTGATCTCCTGCTTGGTCTTGGGATCAGCGAGATCGGCCAGCGCTTTGCCGTTGATTTCCTTTAATACTTCGCTGAGCGACGGATTCGCCGGGTCGGTGTAGTTCCAGGAAAGCTTGAGGATGGGATCGGGAAACTTGCCGCCCTCTTTCTTGTAGAGATCGCGCACCTTCAGGAAAATTTGCGCGACGATGGCCTGGTCCAGACGGCAGCCCAGCGGCACGGGCAGCGCCGCATTCTTCCACTGCAGCCAGCGGGCCGAGTTGGTGAAGGAGCCATCCTTTTCCGCGAATCCCGCGCAGGGCAGGCGATAGACGGTGGTCTGAATCTTTTTCATTTCCTCGGCGGTGGTGCCGGGGGCCTTCCAGAACTCGCTGGTTTCATCGGGATAGATTTCGCCGACGACCAGCCAGTCGGCTTTTTTCAGGGCGTCGATGTTTTTGCTGCTGTCCGGGCCGATGGCCACGCCGTTCATGCCGAAGGCGAAGATGCCTTTGACGATGCCGTTGTACATGTTGTCCCAGAGATAGACCCAGGAGAAATTGCGGTCGACTTTGGGAAGATAGTCGTAGGCCCAGTCGTTATTCTTGGTGGCCGCGTCGCCATAGAGGGCTTTGAGGAAGCTCACCGCGAATTTCGGCGTGTTGCTCCAATAGTTGAAGGAGTCCCACTGTCCGGGCTTGGCGGGCTTGGGCGTGAGCCGTTTCATCCAGCCGTCGAAGGAACCGTCGGCGGGCGTGGGAACCTTGAGATAGCCGGGGAGCACATCGAAAATCCCGGCCATGTCCGTGGCGCCCTGAATATTGGAATGTCCGCGCAGGGCGTTGACGCCGCCGCCGGCGCGGCCCACGTTGCCAAGAAGCAGTTGCAGGATCGCGGCGGTGCGGATAATCTGCGTGCCGAAGGAATGGTGCGTCCAGCCCACCGCATAAATGACGGTGGCGACTTTTTTCATGTCGCCGTCCTTGCGGATGGAGGTGAACATCTCCGCGGCCTTCACAAAGTCCGCCGCGGGGATGCCGGTGATGCGCGCGACCATCTCCGGGGTGTAACGCGAATAGTGCTTGCGCAGAAGCTGGTAGACGCAGCTGGGATTTTGCAGCGTGAAGTCGTAAGCGACCTTTTCCGGCATGGACGGGGGCGGCGCAGGTGGCGCGCCCGGGGCGGCAGCGGCGGCGTGGGGTTCCTTAAGGGCATGGCCGGCGGCGTCGCCGGTGGCGTAGTTCCAGCTGGATTTATCGTAGGACTGGGTTTTGGCGTCGAAGCCGGAAAACACGCCGTCCTCGGGAAGCTTGAAGCCGTCCTTTACGACAAAGGCGGCGTTGGTGTAGTGCAGCAGGTAGTCTTTGGCGATGCGGTTGTTTTCGAGAGCGTAGTGGATGAGCCCACCTAGGAAAGCGATGTCCGCGCCGGCGCGAATCTGGCAGAAAAGATCGGCGGTCGAGGCGGTGCGGGTGAAGCGCGGGTCCACCACGATCATTTTGGCGTTGCGGTTGCGCTTGGCTTCCAGCGCCCATTTGAATCCGCAGGGATGGTTTTCGGCTGGGTTGCCGCCCATGATGAGCATCAAGTCGGTGTTCTTGATGTCCACCCAGCCATTGGTCATCGCGCCCCGTCCGAACGTTGGTCCCAAACTTGAGACCGTGGGGCCGTGTCAAACTCTGGCCTGGTTTTCTAAATGCACCACGCCAAGGCTGCGCATGGCCTTGACGACGAGATAGTTGAATTCGTTGGTGTCCGTGCATCCGCCGGTCCAGGCAATCGATTCCAGGCGGTTGACGCTGTGCCCGGCGGCGTCTTTTTCGATGAACGTGGCATCGCGCGTCTTCTTCACGCGCTGGGCGATCTCGTTCATGGCGTCGTCCCAGCCGATGTCTTCCCAATGATCGGAGCCGGGGCGGCGCACCTGCGGCTTGGTGATTCGCCGCTCGTTCAAAATATCCTGTTCGAGGGAAGCGCCCTTGGGGCAGAGCGTGCCGCGATTGATGGGATGGTCCGGATCGCCTTCGACGTGAATCACCTGCGGGGTGACGTTCTTGGCCTTGTCGCCGATGGAATAGATAAGCACGCCGCAGCTCACCGAGCAGTAGGGGCAGGTCGAGCGCGTCTCTGTGGCCCGGGCGATTTTAAGTGTGCGGAGTTGCGCGTAGGCCGGAGCGAGATCAAAGCCGAGAACGGACGCGGCCAAGCCACCGATGGTGCCGATCTTCAGGAAGTCTCGGCGAGAGGGATGCATGAGGCGCTCCTCTTTCTGGAAGAAGGTGCCGCGGCAGGCGGCGGCATCGCCTTTTATTACTCCGCGAGGAATAAATTGTCAACGATTATGAGCAGGCCGGAAGAAGTCCGGGCAGAGGCGCTTTCGCGCTATCTTCTCGCGGCGCATGGCGGCGCGCACCGGTTATTTGTCAGACACGGCGGGTACAGCCGGGGCATCCTGTATGGTGGTCTGCTGGCTCCAGGCGATGAGCCAATGGCCGTCGCGATGCACAAAGACGCGGGCGTTGTAATAGGGTTTGCCGCCGTTATAGGGAGCGTGGCGGGAAATCATCACCACGGCGTCGCCGAAGTCGGACATAGTCATGGAGAGAATTGGATCGCCCGGCATGCTGATTCCCGCCTCCTGCCACTTCCGGGCGAGTGCGACACGCTGCTCCTTGTTGCGCTCGGCGCGGTCGTTGATAATCAGAAATTCGTCGGCAATGTGAGTAGCCCAGTCCGATGCATCCGGATGCCATTCGTCCATTTTGGTTTTTTGCCACTCCGCAATGACGGCCTTGTCGGCAGGCGTGGTTGGGGTGAAGGGCAGGATTCTGCAGGGATTCTCGCAGTCTCCCGGGTTCCCGATGCTTGCGGCGGGCGGGGCTGTTGCCGGGGCCTGTTTGGGTCTTAGGGTGTCCAGATAAATGAGAGCTCTCCAGCCAGCCTGACGCTTCACCCAAATGCGCGTAAAGCGAGCATCGTGATGGAAACCGAAGATAATCACCAGTTCGCTGTAGGAGTGTGTTTTCAGGTCCGTGTCGCCTTCGCTGTCCTTAGCGAGGGCGGTGATATTCTGAAGGGCCTCTGCCTTGTTCTGTGTCTTCCCCGCCGTGTCCGTCCATTCGAAGTTGTCGTCCAGGAGCGCGCCCGCCGCTGCGCTGTCCGCCTTTCCGAGAGCTTCCACCAAAGCGTGATCCACCTGAAGAACCGCCTGCTCTTCCTCGGCAGCGGCAACAGGCTGGCCGGTCATCACAGCAATTGCGCCAGCAGCCAGTATGCCCATAACGAGATAAATAGCGCCGAAGCGTTTCATGGATTTCCCCTGAACGAGAGCATCCCCGCCGCGCGAACTGTTGGGATGGTCCCTATGCTGCGCTAGTATTGCACACCGCAATGTGACCGGCATCATCGCACGATTTCGGAATGTTCGTCCAGGGTTGGGCGATCGCAGCCGCGCGGCATGAAATTGAACACCGCTTGTAGGAGAGCATGTCCCGTAAATCCGGGATCCGTGCTGCCAAATGTATTTTCCCCGAACTCCGTGGAAATGATAGTCTGCAAACCACAGTTGCGTGATTTGTGCGCTGAACAGGAGGGATCGGATGAGCTCGATGTCACGGCGCGGATTTGTACAGGTGGCAGCGTTAGCGCCTTTGGCTGTTAAATCCCTCTCGTTGGGGCAGAAAGCAATTCCTGCCGATCATTTCGATATTGTTGTCGCCGGCGCCGGCCACAATAGTTTGATCACTGCCGCTTACCTGGCAAAAGCCGGCTATCGCTGCCTGGTGCTCGATGGTCGGCCCAAGGTCGGCGGCGGAGTCAAGACCGCCGAATTTACATTGCGCGGATTCAAACACGACACATGCTCGTCTTCTCATAGCGGCCTCTACGATAATCCCTTGTTGCGGGATGACGAACTCGGCCTGCGCGAGTATGGGCTGGAGTACATTGATCCCGATCCCATCATCCACATGCCCTTTGCGGACGGCAGCTATCTCACCCAGTGGCGCGACCTGGACCGAACTTGCGCGGAGTTCGCCAAGTTTTCCAAAAGAGATGCGGCTATGTACCGGCGCATGTATGCCGACTACGAATCGGTTAAACACATTTTTCAGGCCGTCGCTTTCTCGCCGGTGGGTTTCGGAAAACCGTTAAACGACCGTTTAGCCGAGCACTCCAAAGGCAAGTTCTGGCAGCGCCGCCTGGCCATGTCCCAGTGGGAGATCATTCGCGACAATTTCGAAGATGACCACTGCCGCGCGTTCATGCTGACAAGCCCATGGGCGAACCAGCCCGCGCAAAATCCGATGACCGGCAGGCTGGCCTACGCGTCGTGCAACCAGCTCACCACCGGCCGCCCCCTGCCCAAAGGTGGCTCCGGAAAATTGGCGGAGGCGCTGGCGCGGCTGATCGAAGCCCACGGTGGCGTGATCCTTACAAATAAGCCAGTGGTCCGGCTCATCGTGGAGAACGGCAAGTGCACGGGTGTGGAGTGCGCGGACGGCAGCTCCTTTCGCGGCGAAAAGGCGGTACTTTCGACCATCCACATCAAACACCTGGTGGATATGGCGCCCCGCGAGATGTGGGGGCAAGACTTTGTTGACGGTGTCGAATCGTGGCAGGCGGATTGTCAGGTCTTTGTTACAAACTATGCAGTCACGGAACCGCCCCAATTTTCCGTTGCGGGCGGAACTCTCTCGCCCGTTCATGCCAGCTTATTGGCTGGTCCCGAACGGGCACTCCGTTTTGCATTCGACTATGCCATCGGGGCGGCCAATATCGAGAACCCGCCGCTGCATGTGATCTGCTGCAGCGTCGCGGACCCGACCCGAGCCCCTGCGGGTATGCACACGCTCAAACTTCTGGGTTATCAGCCCTATGATCTGAAAGAAGGCCCGCACCATTGGGACGAAATCAAGGAGCAGGTTTCCGAAGCAAATCTGAAGTACTTCCGCCAGTTTTCGCCCAATCTGACCGACGATAAGATCCTCGCAAAAGTCGTGGAAAGCCCGCTCGACATCGAACGCCAGAATCCCCATAACTGGCACGGCGCGGTTCACGCCGGTTCGCAGGGCCCGGCGCAGTCCGGAGCTTTGCGCCCGATGCCCGGCTGGGCCCAACACCGCATGCCCATTCCCGGCTTATATCAAACCGGAGCCACAACGCATCCGGGAGGTTCGGTCACGGGAGCGCCAGGGCGTAATGCGGCGATGGTCATGCTCAAGGATTTTGGCACCAGCATCGAAGAAGTAGTGAAGACGAGCAGGAAATGAAAAACGCAGAGGAGGGCTTGTGAAAAAACAATCGGTAATGTTTGTTCCTCCATTGGCCGTGGCTCTTCTGCTTCTGGCTTTCCACGTTGCGGCTCCGCAGGCCGCGCCGCCCCAGGCGGCCATGCAGAGGGTGCCGGATAACCCGTTAAAGTCCGCGGCTCCAACGCAACCTCTGCCCTATAGTCACAAAACACACGTGGCCATGGGCTTGCAGTGCCAGTTCTGCCATACGAATCCCGACCCCGGCAGACTGATGATGTTCGCGGCCACCAGCACGTGCATGAAGTGCCATGCCACGGTGGGAAAGAACAAGCCGGCCATCCGGAAGCTGGCCGAATTTGCGAAGTCCGCGAAGCCGATTCCCTGGGTGCGCGTCTATTCCGTTCTGCCGGGAGTATCGTGGAGCCATCGCCAGCATCTAGGAGCGGGCATGAAATGCGAGATGTGCCACGGGGCAGTTTCTGAAATGGAAGCCATGGCGGAGGTCACCAGCGTAACGACGATGGGGGTTTGCATCGCTTGCCACCAGCAGCACAATGCCAAGACGGCTTGCGTCACCTGTCATGCGTGGCCGCGGTGAGCAGTGCAGGCACTGACGGGCGCGGTCTTTTTTATGCCCAGCGGAATCCATGTTTGGCGAGCGGCAGCGAGCGGATTCGCTTCCCCGTCACGGCATAAATCGCGTTGCATACGGCGGCCAGGACCGGTGGCAGGGCCGGTTCGCCCAGTCCGGTGGGCGGATTGTTCGTGCGCAGAAAGTGCACTTCGATATCCGCGGGCGTCTGGTGCATGCGCACGGGCTTGTATTCGTGGAAATTGCTTTGCAGGGCGCGGCCGCGGTCAATCGTAATTTCGTAACTCATGACCGAGCTCAGCCCTTCGATGACCGCACCCTGCACCATATTCACCGCGTTGCTGGGATTGATGATCTGGCTGCCGATGTCGCCGGCCACCCAAACCTTGTTCACTTTGACTCCGCCGTTGGCGTCCACGCGAACCTCGGCCACCTCGGCAAAGTAACCGCGGTGAGAGAATTGAAAGGCCACGCCCAGCCCGGTGTCCTTCGGCAGCTTGCGCGAGCCCCAGGCGGACTTCTCCGCCACGAATTCCAGAACGCCGCGCATGCGGGCAGCGTCGAGGTCGAAGGAGAAAGGATCGGGCTTCACATTAGGATTGGCCACGCGCGGCTGGCTTAACAACTCCAGTCGGAACTGGACTGGATCCTTTCCCGCCGCGTGCGCCAGTTCGTCGATGAACGATTGAAACACCCAGGAGTAGGCATTGCTACGGGGAGCGCGCAGGGCGTACGTGGGCACGCGCAGGGGCATCAGCGTGGCCGCGAACAGGAAGTTCGGCAGGAAGGTTCCCGGGAACTCGTTGGCAGGAATGAAAGCGTGCGGAGCAAACTCCCGGCCTTCGCCAAAACTCACGAAATGATTTCGCCAGGCGATGAGTTTGCCCGAAGCGTCCAGTCCGCCTTTGATGAAATGAAATCCCGCCGGGCGGTAGTGATCGTGGTGAAAATCATCCTGGCGCGTCCACAGGAGTTTGACCGGAACGCCCACGACTTTGGCGATGGCCGCAACCTCCAGCATGTAGTCATTCGTCAGGCGCCGGCCGAATCCGCCCCCGGCGCGCATGAGGTGGATGGTGATTTTGCCCGGGGGAATGCCCAGCATCTTGGCGACCTGCTGGCGGCCGGATTCCGGCGTCTGGCTCGGCGACCAGAACTCGATTTTGCCGTCCTGGTAATGCGCCAGGCAGTTTTCCGGTTCGAGCGGCGCATGCGCGATGAACGGGTAAGCGTAAGCCCCTTCGACGACCTTCGCGGCGGACTGCAAGGCCGCGTCACTGTCGCCATCGCTGCGCAGAGCAAAAGCCGGCGCTTGCCGCGAAATTTCTTCGGCGCGTCGCGCAAAGCCTGCGCTGCTCTGTTCCGCGACCGGCCCCTCGTCCCACTTCACCTGCAACTTCCTTCGCGCCATCTGCGCCTGCCACCAACTGTCGGCGACAATGGCTACGCCGGGGTGCAGCCCGAGCAATTCCTGCGTGCCCTCGATCACGAAGGCATGCCGCACCCCCGGCAGGGCCTTGATCTCCTCCACATTGGCGCTCAATACCTTTCCCGCGAAGACGGGGCATTTTTCATACGCGGCCCACAGCATGCCCGGCACGCGGAAGTCGATGCTGTGCACCGGCTGCCCGGCCACAATGCGGGCGTTGTCCACGCCCGGCGTGGGCTGCCCGATGATTTTGTAATCCTTGGGATCCTTGAGCGGGACGGTATTGAGATCAGGCGGAGTCAGCGTGGCCGCCGTGGCCGCCAGTTGGCCGTAGCGTGCGCTGCGCTTGCTGAGCAAATGCATCACGCGCCCCGACGCCGTCTGGCACTCGGCCTCGGGCACTCCCCAGGTCTGCGCCGCCGCCATCACGAATAATTTTCTCCCGGCGGCGCCCACCTGCCGCAGGGGATCCCAGTTGATGGGCGTGGCCGTGCTTCCCCCGGCGCGTTGCGGACCATATTTTGATTCATCCAGATCAGCCTGCTCGATGCGCACGTCCTTCCAGTCAACGTCCAGTTCTTCGGCGATGATCATCGGCAGGTGGGTCTTTACGCCCTGCCCAATCTCGGGGTTCTTGGCCATGATGGTCACGGAGCCATCCGGCAGGATGCGGATGAAGGCGCTGGCTGCAAATGTCGCCAAGGGCGCTCCTTGCGGGCCCGGCGCGAACGCTTGCGCAACCGGTTCGACATAGTAGGCCAGCAAAACTCCCCCGCCACTCAAGGCGGACACGCGAAGAAAAGCGCGGCGATCGAGAACCTTGGTATTCACAGGGACTCCTTCGGGCATGCTGAATATGTTTCGAATCACCGGGATAGAGTACATCGTTTGCAGCGCAGGGTGAAGGCTGTCTTGGGCACAGCGCCGCACCAGCGCGGGGAGCAGGGAAACGCGTCAAGAGCCCTGGTGAGTCAGTTCGGCCTCGAGCGTTTCGGCGGGCGGTTTGGGAAGATGCTTGGCTCCGTAACGTTCAATGAGCAATTGATCGCCGATTTCCGTGCGGCTCTTGAAGACGGTGTGCGCGGGGAGCTCGATCACGCTCTCGGCGCGGAGATTGGGACGCGTGACGGAAAAAGGCCGGACGAGTTCGCGCAGGCCCACGACTTTGAATTCCTTGTCGATCAGCACCAGGTCAAAGGAAAAGAGCATGCCAATGGTGTGAATCGCGTTCGCCGGGACAATCCACACGCCGCTGTCGGGTTGGAGCGATCTTCTGCCCAGCAGCCCGATCAAGCGGCTGAGGAATGAATCGGCCACCTGAACGCGAAAGGCCAAAAAGGTCTCTTTCGTCCGGTTGTACACAAACACATCGCGGCCTTTTTCAGACATTACGAACTCTTCTTTCCGGCCTGCCCGGCCAAGGGCCATCTACTTCGGAGCAGTCTTTTTCATCCGGTAGATCAGGATGCAGAGCACGGCCACAGCGAGCACGCCGGATATCACGCGGATTAGTGTAACGTTGTCCATGTTGTGCTTCTCCTTTGCGGGGGTTGCCCGCCTTACTTGGGAGCCTTCATCCTCATGCGATAGATCAGGATCGCCAAAACAGCCACGGCCAGCAGCCCCGAAATCACGCGAATCAAAGTAACGTTGTCCATAGTTTACCTCTCCGTAAAATGTTGTTGCAAGCTCATTGTCCTAAACGCGCCATGTTGCGCATGACGGTGATGACCGCGGGCGCCACCGTGACGATAAAAATCGCCGGAAAAATAAAAAACACCAGGGGAGGCACGAGTTTGATCGTTGTCTTTGCGGCAATTTCTTCGGCCTGCTGCCTCCGCTGGGTGCGCAGGCTGTCGGAAAAAACGCTCAAGGATTTGGAAATAGGAGTTCCAAAGCGGTCGGTCTGGATGAGCATGGCCACGAAAGAGCGGACACTTTCCACATTGGCGCGGTCGGCGAAGTCCTTCCAGGCGGTAATGCGCGGGGAACCGGCGCGCTGCTCGAGATTGATCTGCAGCAGTTCTTCACTCAATTCGCGATGGCTCAGGCGGAGTTCCTGCCCGACTCGCACGATGGCCTGATCCAGCCCCAGTCCGGCTTCCATGCAGATGGCCAGCAGGTCCAGGCCGTCGGGGAGACTGAAGCGGATGCGGTCGCGCCTGGCGTTGACGGCATGAGAGAGCCAGAAATCCGGGGCAAAGAAACCCAGAACGAGAGCCAGAATGAAAAATAGCAGGGTGTTCTCGCTGACCAGAAAGGCGACGGCGAATCCCAGGAATGCGGGAAGTGCCAGGCGGGCGCCGAGGAAGAGATCGGCATGAGCGGATTTGCGGTAGCCGGCCAGCATAAGCCGGCGAACAAGCGTGGCGTCGGGTTCCGCGGAGAAAAGGCGGCGGAAGAAAGAGAAAGGCTTGGCTAGTTGGTCGACGCTGAGAAAAGAAGGGATGCTCTGAGCGGCGGCGGCCTCCTCACGGCGGGACTGTTGCGTTACCTTTTCCAGTAAGGCGCTTTCCGCCGAGGGACGCACGAGCACCAGGAAGGCGACCAGGAAGATTCCCAGGAAGAGAACTAAGCCGGCGAGTGTGGCGGTCAGTTCCATAGGTTCAGACCTTTATGTCGATGATCCTGCGGATGGCCAGAACGCCAAGGACCATCATGATCAGACCGGCAATCACCACGCGGATGCCCAGAGGGTCGGTGAACAAAATGCTTTCGTAGTCGTGATTGATCATGCTGATCAGCGCAAACATGACAAAGGGCATGAAACTGAGAATCCATCCGGTCAAGCGCCCTTGGGCGGTGTAAATGCGCAACTGGCCGCGCAAGCGGACGCGTTCGCGCATGACCGCGGCGGTTTTGTCGAGAATTTGCGCGAGGTTTCCGCCCGTTTCCTTCTGGACGAGAATGGCGGTAGCCAGGAAGCGCACGTCGTCGCGGGGCAGGCGGTCGGCCAGATTGAGGATGGCTTCGCGCATGGGGAGACCGAAACTCTGCTCCTCATGAACGGTGCGGAATTCTCCGGCGAGAGGTTCGGCAATTTCCTGGCCGACCATTTCCAGCGCTGCCGTAACGGCGTGTCCGGCGCGCAAGGCCCGGGCCATGAGGTCTACGGCCTCCGGCAGCAGCGCGTCGCAGCGCCGGAAGCGGGCATCGCGCAGAATCAAGAGATAGAGGAAGGGGGAGAAGGAAGCGGCCACCCCCGGGACGGCGCTCAGTCCGAGACGGGACAGCATCAGATAGGCCACCTGCCAGACCAGGAAAAAAGCCAGCAGCGACAGGGTGATGACGGTGCTGACGCGCCAGGGACTGCCGGCCTGCTTCAGCAGGCGCATGAGGGACCAGGTTCCGGGAGCCCGGCGCAGGAGGTCATCAAGCCAGGGGATGGAGCTGAAGGGCTCGCGCTTAAGGATGGTCGCGCCGCCGAGGTCTTCCACGCGAGTGACTTCAATCTCCTTCAGATGGCGTTGCACGGCGGATTCTTCCCGCGTCGGCTTCAGGAAGAAAAGGAGAGCCGCAAAGGTCAGCAGCAGGAGCAGGGCGAATAGAAGCATGGGTGACATGTGGTTCTCCCGGCCTCAGACACTCATGGAATGTTCAAAGAAGGACGCCGGCAGGTTGATGCCGGAGGCCTTCAATTGTTCAGCAAATTTGGGGCGGATGCCCGTGGGGGTAAACGTCCCGGTGACCTTCCCCTCGGGGGTGATCCCCTGTTTTTGGAACACAAACACGTCCTGCATGCTGACAATATCGTCGTCCATGCCGGTGATCTCAGTGAGATGGGTTACGCGGCGGGTGCCGTCACTGAAACGCGAGATCTGGATGACGATGCTGATGGCCGAAGCAATCTGGCGGCGAATGGCGTTTTCGGGGAGATTCAGGCTGGCCATCATGGCCATGGTTTCCATGCGGGCGATGGCGTCGCGGGGACTGTTGGCGTGAATGGTGGTGAGGGAGCCGTCGTGACCGGTATTCATGGCCTGGAGCATGTCCAGAGCCTCCTCGCCGCGCACTTCGCCGACGATGATGCGGTTGGGGCGCATGCGCAGGCTGTTGATCAGCAGTTGGCGCTGCATGAAGGTGCCCTTGCCTTCCACGTTGGCGGGGCGGCACTCGAGGCGCACCACGTGGCGCTGCTTGAGCTGCAACTCAGCGGAGTCTTCGATGGTGACAATGCGCTCGCGGTCGGAAATATAACCGGAAAGAACGTTCAGCAGGGTGGTCTTGCCGGCTCCGGTTCCGCCGGAGATGACGATATTGATGCGCGACTGCACGGCGCCCTTGATCAGTTCGAGCATGGGCCGAGTGAGGGTCTTGTTGGCGAGGAGGTCCTCGTCAGTCAAGGGGACATGGCCGAAGCGGCGAATGGAGAGATGCGGGCCATCAACGGCCAGGGGAGGAATGATGACGTTGACGCGCGAGCCATCCGGCAGGCGGGCGTCCACCATTGGGGAAGAATCGTCCACGCGGCGGCCGACGGCGGAAACGATCTTGTCGATGATGTGCATGAGGTGCGCATCATCCTTGAACATAATCTTGGTTTCTTCGAGGATGCCGGCGCGCTCCACGTACACGTGCTTGTGGCCGTTGACCAGGATGTCGTTGATGGTGGGGTCTTGCAACAGCGGTTCGAGCGGCCCCAGGCCGAAGACTTCGTCCAAAACCTCCAGGCACAGGCGCTCCTTCTCGGGGCCGCTCATGGGCGTCTTGAGATTGGAGACGAGGTCCTGAATGACGGCCAGAACCTGGCCGCGGATGCGCCCGTCCCGGGCGGTGGCGATTTTTTCCAGGTCCACGCGGCTCAGGAGATCCCGATGGACCGTGGATTTCAATTCCTGATAGGCGGCAAAGTTGAGCCCGGCGCGGCGGGCATTGCTTCCGAGCGAGGACGGGCTCGAATTGTTCACCGGCGTCGTGACCTGGTTGAAATCACCCATGAAGGCTCCCCTGGCAGACAGCTAATCTCATCGGTTCAAAAAACCCAAAAGACCGTGACTTTCCTCTTTTTTGTATTCCGTTCCCGGCTTGCGCCCGATCGTCCCCGCCCATTCGCTGAGGTTGCGCATGACGTCGGAACGGGAAAGGTGCGCGAGAGGATCGCCCTCGTTGATGGTCTTAACGACGTGGGCGTACTGGTTGGGAACTTTCCAGTGGATCTTCTGGCGGATGGCTTTTTCGATCTGGGCATCGGAAATCGGGGAATTCTTCTGATGGCGGTTGAGGACCACGCGCAGCTTGTCCTGGGGCATGCCTTTGCGGGTGAAATAGTCGACCAGCCTGGTAACGTTGCGGAGCGCGGAGACCTCCGCAACGGTGACCAGGTAGAGCTGGTCGCAGTACTGAAGCAACTCCAGGTTCTGATCATTCAGCCCCGGCGGCAGATCGACGAGAATAAATTCGCTGCGCAGCCGAAGAAAATCAAACGTATGGGCCACCGCTCCGGGCGAGACATGCCGCGCCGCCTCGCTGCCTTCCGGCGCGGGGATCAGGCTCAAGCCGCTGGAGTGGGGAGATATGAAGCCCTGTAGAAGTTCGGCATCCAGCCGGTCGGTGTTTTCCAGGAGTTCCAAGGAGTGATAACGGGACTTGGTCAATCCGAGGTAGAGGGCGGCATCGCCGAAGTCTGGATGGAGATCCACCAGAAGGGTTTTGCGGGAGTAGGTCTTGGCGAGGAGAGCACCCATCTGGGTCACCAGAGTGGTTACGCCGCATCCGCCCTTGGCGCCGATGAAGGCGAGGATCTGGGCGTTGAACTGATCCTTCTTTTCTTTTTTGCGGCCGCCGACCCGAGCGAGAGCATTGAGGAGTTGATCGCGGTTGATGGGCTTCACCAGGTATTCATTGCAGCCGCTGTGCATGGCCTGAATGATCAGTTCGGATTGCGACTGGGAGGAGACGGCGAAGATGGACGTTCCGGGAGCGTCGGCGCGAATGCTCTCGGCGGTCAAGGCCGCGTTGCGGCGGTCCTTGTCGAAGTCGATCAGGCAGACGTCAGGAGGCGGATCACCGAGCCACTCCGCAAGCAGATCGTTCTCGTCCGTGCGGTAACTTCCCAACGGCGCTCGCAGGCGGACCAGCGGAGCGGACTGGGCAAAGAGCTTGAGCAGCCCCAGCGTATCGTTGTCCAGCGCGATCGTGGCGAGGGTCAGCGGCTCGCTGGGAGCGAAACCGCCTCGCGCCGGCGTATTCAGGATGTCTCTCGTGCTCATGGCTGTTTACTGGAAACCGGCGCGGGCGGCGCCGCTTTGCTGGCCCCCGGTATGGTTTTGTCATATTTCGGAACATCCAGGAACGGCAGCGGCAGCGTGGGCAGAGCCGGTGCAGCCGCTTGGTCGCGCACAGGGTCGATGATGTGCGGAGTCACCAGGACCAGCAACTCGGTATTGCTGCGGTTGATCGTCCGCGAGCGGAAAAGTTGCCCCAGGACGGGAATGTCTCCGATTCCGGGAATCTTGCTCATCTGCGTCTGTAAGCGGTGGTCCAGCAATCCGGCGATCCCGAAGGATTGCCCGTCCTTCAGCTCGATTTCCGTCTCGGCGCGCCGCGTGGAAAGCGCCGGAACGGTAAAACCGGAAATGGTGACCGCGTTGGTATAGTCCAGCGCGCTCACTTCGGGAGCGACATGCAGGCGCAGGATGTTGTCCTTGCCGATGTAGCCGGTGAACTCCAGTTTCACGCCGAAGGGGCGAAACTGAATGGTGACCATGCCGATGTTCTGCCCGCCCTGAACCACCGGAACGGGAAATTCGCCGCCGGCGAGGAAGCTGGCCTTCTGACCGTTCAGGGCCATGAGATTGGGCTCGGCCAGAATCTGCAGGATGGATTTCTGCTGAAGATCCTTGATGGTGACTCCCAGGTTCATGTCCGGCCGAAAAATAAAAATGTTGAGCAGATCGGGGACGGTGATCGAGCCTCTGCCCGAAAGAGAACTCCCCGAGCTCCCGCCTCCGCCGCCCCCGCTGCCGCTTCCGCTCGTGCTGGCGCTGGTGGGAGGGCCGAACTGCTGCGTGGAAAGTGAGCCGATGGTGTTAGTTGCGCCGACATTCAGAATATTGATGCCAAACTGTTCGAGGCGCGTGCGGTCTACTTCCGCGAATTTCACTTCGAGCAGGACCTGGCGCTCGTGGGTCACCGAAACCAGGAGCGAATTGACCACCTGCGTCGAATACAGCCCGGCCATTTTCCCGAGGTCTTCGGAAGTATGCGCATCCGGAACATTTCCGGAGAGGATGAGATGGCTGCCATCTGCTTGCACGGCGATCTGCTCGTCCGGATAGGCGTGCTGAATGGCGGCGCGCAATCCGGAAAGGTCAGGGTCGACCACCACATCCAGAATTTGCGAGTGCCCGGTTTCATCCCACAGAATCAGGCTGCTTTTCCCGGCCGATTTCCCCTCGACCACCACCTGCGTGGGCGAAGTGGCCAGGGTTTCAATCACCACGGGATTGCTGGAGAGTACGCGCGTCATGCGCGATTGCATGTTGATGACCACGGACTTGCCGGTAAAAATGTGCAGCACTTGGCCTTCGGGCGCGGCAGCGGTTTGCGGGGGCGCCGCCGCGCACGGGAGCTCGGCGGCAAGAACCACGAAGAGGCACAGTAAAATAGCGATGCGCACTGCTCTTGAACTGGTCATTTCGGTTGCTCACCATCCCGGCTGGGCGCCGCTGCCTCGAACTTACTGACGTTGCGTTCTTTTCCCTGAATCACTTCCAGAATGTAAGTGGTGCCGGGAGGGCGGGCCGCGGGCGCTTTCCCCGTTCTTTTGCCGCCAGGTGCGGGCGGTGTGGGCGGTTTTGCGGAAGCGACTAATTGCTCCAGCCGCGTGGGATGAACCTCGGCTTTGGTCTGATCCGAGCCGTTGCGCAGAACGAACTGAATCGTTCCTTGCGAACTGGTGAACTGCAGCTTCTGTGAATCTTCCGGATTCAGCAGCAGGGTCACCACGTTGACGGTCTGCGGCTTTCCCTGCGGGTCCGGTTCGATGGTCTGCCCGGCCGTCAGCACTTCCACGTCCTGCAGGATCGTCTGTGTGACGGGCCCCGTGCCGCCCGGCGGATTATTGTAGGTGGCCAGAACGTCGACGTGCGAACCCGGATAGAGGAAGCCGGCAACACCCACGATTTCGTTCGAGCGCACCGCCACGGCCCTCATGCCCGGCGTGATTCTTCCGGAGAGGCCGATGCCGGAACCGGTAACGCCCATGTCCCGCTCCATGATGGGCTCTTTGGCCCCGAGGGGATAAAGCAGCGGACGGCCCACAACCGCTTCGATCTTGGCGAACGAGCCGGGCAGGGGAACGTCCGAGGGCCAGTCCACCAAGATGAGATCCTTGGCCGCCAGGGTACTGCCTGAGGGAAGGGCCTGCGCCGTGGCAACAACCTGCACGATCTTGCGCTGCTCGCTGCTCACGCGTAGCCGTCGATAGACTCCCAAGGTGATGCCCCCGGCCAGGACCGCGGCCAGAAGAAAAGCGATAAGGATGCGTCTTAGATCCATCACTCACCCCCGCCAAAGCGAACTGCCGAGACAATAGAGAGTCCCCGCGGCGATGGCTACGCCGTAAGGAACCCGCAGAGCGCCCGGCTCGCGAACGTTTAGCTCCGGATGCGGCCGGAGGCCCGCCTGCAAATGGTGGCGAATTAGCTCCACTGTGTTCATCAGCGTCCGCCGAACAGTTTTGTGGAAAAGCATGGTTCCGACCGCCAGAACGCCTCCGGCCAGGGCCGCGGCGATGAGGATGTTCACCGTCTGCGCCGCTCCGGCCCAGGCGCTGACTGCGGCGATCAGCTTTACGTCACCTCCGCCCATGCCGCCTAGCAGGAAGAGCAGATAGAAAATCCCCCCGCCAAGAAGCATCCCGAGCAGGCCTGCCGTAAGGCCCGGCCGTCCCGCCGCGAGGAGACGCACGGCGAGAGCCGCCAGAAGGCCCGTGTAGGTCAGCCAGTTGGGAATTTTCCTGCCGCGGACATCCTGTACCGCGCCCACCGTGGCGACACTCAACGCGCAAATGAGAAAATAGTTCTCCACGGTTGTCCCCGCTGCCAGGTCGTGCTCTGCCAGAGTTCAGGTAGAGGCCGGAATTGGACTGGCTATCCACCCGGTGGCGTTGCCCGCCGAAAATCCGGCGGAGCCAACTGGCAACAACCCGAGCCCGTTAGGAAATGTACTGGCCGATGATGCTGCTGATCCTCGTGAAAGCGCTGTTGAGACCATTTGCCAAGGACGACATCCCGGCAACGGCTCCGAAGGCCACCAACGCGAGAATCAGCAGATACTCCACCAGTCCCTGACCGGATTCGTCCTTGTGCAGGCTGACCAAGGCATTCATTAGTTGCTTTTTCATTGTTTCTCCTCTTCGTCGAAAACTGGTCCGGTTTACTATCACGCCCAATAGCTTGTAATACAAACCAGACGCTGAGATAGAGGAAGTGGGAGCAAGAGGGATGCCAAAGGCAGGGTGGATTGAAGGTGCAGATGCCCCTTTGTCCCAACCTATTGCAAATGCATTATTTACCGCGAGCCTCGGGTTGTGAAGCGTCAAGCCATTAAAGTTCAGCCCATGGGTGGAAAAGGAAAAGATATGCTCTCCGATACCTAATCATGTCCGGCGAGCACGGGACTGGAAACGGTTGTATACACCGATAAGAGCGATTAGAACTAATTATCTTCCAAGGGAGAGGTCGTGCCGGGTCAGCAGTATCCAGGCCGCATCTCATGGGCAAGGCAGATCGTTGCGCATTAGAAGCAGGAACCGCCAACCCGCAGGAGATTGCAGTCGTTGGCAAGGATGGTAGTGGCCAAGGATGTAATCCGTCGCGGGATCATCCGCAATTGCAAGCAGGGGTGTTTCTGGCCAGGAGGTGGGGATCTTGTCCATGAAGGAAGTTTCCAGCAGGACGACCCGGAGGCGCTTGGAGGCGACCTGAGCGAGCGTCTCTTGGTATTGCGCGGGGGTGCTCATGCCCGGTTGCAGATAGTCATAGCGGGAAGGACTGTACGTTCCGGTCAGGTAGTAGTAGAGGGGAAGATAAGGGTGCACGAGGATGGTCTCGCCCGGGGTGGTATGTGCCTGAAGCGACGGCAGTACGGTGTCCGGGCTGGGCAATTTGACCACGCCGCGGCGCGTCTCCGCAGTGAACCGGGCGACGGTCGCTCGCAATAGCAGCGCAGCGGACATGGATAGAAAGGCAAGGACGAAGCAGGCAATCAAAAGCGGTTTTGCAGCGCGAAAGACGCGTCCAGGAATGTCGCGTCCGTCCAGAAGCCAGGCGAAAAGGAGATAAAACAGAGGCGCCAGGTACATGAAGTGAACGATGTCTGCGCGCACGAGGACAACGGAGAGCAGAAGTCCGGCGAGCGCGGCATTAAGCATGACGTAATAGGAGCACTTGGCCGGCGGCGCTTGTTTCCGACGCATCCGCACAATCCAGTAGCCCAGCAGTCCGATGGCGAGTAGCGGCAGGACGGGGAGGAGAAGGGAAGGAGTGACGGCCAGCAGCGCTACCAGCCGGGCACCCACAGTTCCACTCCCGAACAAAAGGTGGCGAGCGCTGTCGGACCAATTTTGGTAACCGTACGGGACGCGGTTGGCCCGGGTGTAGTGCTGAAGCGGCCAGAGCCAGTCCGCCAACATCTGGGTTATGCCGTGCTGCGC
This sequence comes from Terriglobia bacterium, assembly GCA_020072805.1. Classification (GTDB taxonomy): domain Bacteria; phylum Acidobacteriota; class Terriglobia; order Acidiferrales; family UBA7541; genus Acidiferrum. Next base: position 57,208 of record JAIQGC010000009.1, on the reverse strand, counting down.
AGTGAAATAGCCAAACGTGAGTGCAATGGGCCACAGAAGTCCGGCGCCGGCTGCGAGGAGAACCTGTTTGGCAAGCATCTCCTTTTGCCGTCCCAAATAAGCGACGACCAGGATGCCGGCCCCCATTCCGAGAGCCAGTCCGGCCCCCTTGGACTGTTCAAAAAGAAACGTGAGAGAAGTAAGAGAGCCAGTGGCAAAAGCCCAGGTCCAGCGCAGCGATTCCATCCAACGCACGGCGCAGTAGAGAGCCAGGCAGGCCCACAGCGTGCTGTCCCAATTATGCAGAACCAGGAAGCGATATGGCAGACAGGTCAAAGTCACCATTGCGGCCACGCAGAGCGCGCTGCCGCGTGAGCACACCCGGCGCGCGAGCAGATAGTTGACGACGGAAAATATTCCTCCGAAGAAAACCAGTACGGTCCTTGCGACCAGGATCGAATTGCCGAAAATCTTGAACAGGGCGGCCAGGAAGTAGTAGGAGCCCGGGGTGTAGAAAGAAAAGAAATCGCGGTAGAGCACCTCGCCGCGCAGGATGCGCTGTGCGCCCTGCAGGATGATCCCTTCGTCCGGATCCATCGCGCTGTAGCGGCGAAACAAATACAGGTACGCGCAGGTGAGCCCAAATAGAAGCAGGGTGATCCACCACTCACTGGCCGATTCCTCCGGGGAGAAACACCTTGCTGTTTTTGCCGGCTGAGCGGCTGCGGCAGCTGAGCTGCGTTCAGTTGTGTTCATCGGCCACGTCTGTTTGAGAATAAGGTGACACTTGCGGTGAGGCGTTGTCGGGTTCAATAAACCAAACCCGCCGGTTGCTAAAATAATTAATCAATTCCTGATTCTTCTCCATTCCCATGTCCCGTGCCCAAACCACTTTTGCGCCGTCAATGTCGGCTGCGTTATAAACCCATTCATTGATCGGGTCGTGCGTTTTGTCGTAGTGGACAATCACCAAATGATTTCCCTCAAGAGTCTGGAGCGTATCTAGGATGCGGGCCCGAGGTAGTATTTGAAATTGCGGAGAACACCAAGCAGGGATCACCACGGGAGGAGAAATGTGGAGGAGGGGAGAGGCCGATCGGATCAGCAGCATGGCGAGGCAAACAATGGGCACCACTCGAGTAAGCGCGGCTCCGGTTCGGTCCCCGGCGTGTTGTCGAACGGAACTCATGGCCATCAATATCAAGGCGTAGAACACGCAAGTCAGAGGCGCTGCGTAGTGAGGGTTGGAATAGATTGGCAAGGTTAGTCCAATTCCGGTAATAAGGCCAACCAGGAGCAGAAAACGAGTCTCGCCGGGGATGTCCTTAAGAGATGTTTTATTAGGCAAGACGATAGTCAGAAGAAAGAAGGGGAAGATCAAAATTAGACCGAAGAAAAAAAACCACAGGTGAACCACCCTGCCAGCGGCGAGGAGGACGGGGTGCAATCGAGCGAACTGATACAGGTCTATCCAGGTGAGAAAAAACTTTCTCATTACCGGATGATGGTATGCAGGCTCGGGCGACAGCGATTGCCAGGGGAAGGGAGGAGCAATGAAATACGTCGCGAGAGTGACCGAGTAAGGAGTGCGAAACGGATTGCCGGTGGTGCGCCAGAAATAGTAGAGCATGGCTCCCGCGCAAACCAGTAGTACGGCCCCCAGGGGCAAGACAATCCGCCTTAGCGCCAGTCGAAAAGCCGGCCCCTTCTGTTTCAGGAGCCACACGGCGAGGGCCCCGAGGACAGGAATGCTGAAAAACAGGCTTTCGTAGGGCCTGCTGTTGGCCAGGATGGCGAAGCCCGCACCCAGGAGCAGGGCGTCGCGCACGCGTTCGTGCTGCTTGATGCGAGGCAATGCTCCGAGGACGAGCGCTCCTCCGGTTGCGGCGACCGCTCCGCCCCAATAGCTGTTTGCCCAGTAGCTGAAAGTCCCCAGCCGGATGATCGCCAGGAATCCGCCGAGAAATGCCCACTCCGGCGGCATCCAGCCCTGCAGCATCCAGCAAATGGCCGCGCACATCAAACCGACGCTCAGCCAGACGCCGACAAAAGGATGCCCTCCAATGACCTGTCCAAGGGCAAGGAACAGCCCTTGCGCGGGATAGAACATCGAGCAATACGTGGGCTTCTGGATGATATGGAAACTCTCGAAGTGAACCCACATGGGATGGGTTGGGTTGGTCACGCGCCCATGCGCGAACGTATCGGCAGTCAGAAGGTAAGAAAACTCATCATGAATTCCGGGTACAGGGACTGGAAGAATCGGAAGCAGCGCGGCGCGCGCCCCCAGGGCCAGCAGTCCAATTGTGAGAACAGCGAGGCCGCGTCGGCGCGCCAGTTCACCGAGCTGTTGTTCGATCCGACGAAAGTGATTTGCGCCCAGAGCGGGAAGAAAATACGCCAGCGCCAGGGCAATCAAGGTCAGAGCGAATTCGAGCAGGGTCAACATCCGGGCACTGTACCTCCACCGGACAAATCCAAAAGCACATCTACAGGAAGACGCTCAGCTTGCGCCAAGCTTCGCCCAGCCACTCCCCGGCGGCTTTCACCGAGCCGGTCAGCCACGAAAAGTCCCACTCGTAAACCTTGGTCCAAATGCTGGGGACGTACCAGAGCTGGCGGAGTCTGCGCCAATAGCGCAGGCGGGCCGCGGCGGCTTCCACGGCGTTGCTGGGAGACGGCCCGGCAATCTGGAATCCCGGCGGCGGATCCAGGGGGAGCTGGCGCCCGTAGCTGTATTGGATTTGAATCTCGGTGACCGCGCAGTTCCAGTAGGCTGTGGCGATGCGTTCTTCCCCGGCGCGCTGCGGCGCCGGCAGGGAACTGGGAGTGTCTGCGAATTCCGGGGGCATGACGGTGCGCAGGCGATAGACCGGCTGAAACGACAAATAGGCGAAGAGGCCCGCTGCGAGACCCGCGATCACGTATTTGTCGAATTTGCGCCGGATAAACATGCATATTGCGCACGTGCGTCTCACTTCCTAGGGAGAACGAGGCGTGAGCAGGCCTCCTGTGGCGGCGGGGACCGCATCGACGCGTTCCAGAAGGACGCAGGTCGCATCGGTGTAGAGCACTTTCCAGCCGGGATCGTGTTCCAGGACATAGGTCAGCGGCTCATCCGGCGTGAAAAGCACGGTGCGGATCTTGTATTTGTCCAGGATGGCCACAGGTTTCTTCAAGGCCAGCAGGTCGAGATAATCCTGAAAAACTCCGGTGTATTCGAAGATGTCCACGCGGCTGTCGATGAACACTTTCAGGTTCCGATCCTGCCAGCCCAGATAGCCGCCCCAGAGATAAAAATTCAGAAGCGGGCCGCTGGGCGGGTGGGCCTTGAGATAAGGAAGGACTCCCACAGGGTAATCCTGGGCAACGGCATTCTGTATTTCCGCAGTCCGCGGCCAATATCGCACCATTCCGGCGACCATGAGCAGCATGAGCAAGGCATTCAGTAAATATTTGTCGATCTGCCGGTTATACGGCGGCACAAAATCCAGAATCCTTGCGAGGATGGGCGCCACGAGGATGCCAAGCAGGAAGAGAAAACGGCTGTAGGTAAGGCCGCAGTACAGTCCGAAAAGCAGCAGGAGAACTTCCGCCAGAGTCCAGCGGCCCGCGCGCAACAGAGCGCTCAAAAGCAGAAGCACAAGGAGAGCGAGCACCATCTTGCCGCGCAATTCATGGAAATTGACGGTTACCCATTCGGCGATGTGGCTGATGTTCAGTTTCTGCCGGTAGGCCAAATCGAAGGGATAGAACACCAGGCGCGGCCCGAAGGGGTTCACAAAGAGCGCCGCCACGCTCGCCATGCCCGTCAGCAGCAGCGCGCGAAATTGTGCAGGTGTCCAGCGTTCCGCTTGCACCTGTCCCCACGAGCCTTGGAGCAGACCAGCGGCGACAGTGATGGAGAAAATAATCATGCCCAGCAGCCAGGAACCGTGGGTGTTGATCCACAGACAAAAGAGCGGCGGAATGGCCCAGAGCGTGGTGCGTCCCCGAAGGCGGAATTGCTGAAGCAGAATCAGCAAGATGACCATGTACAGGTAGCCAAAAAGAATGGTGCGCGGGCCGAAGGATACCGTGGCAAGAAATAGGGAATAGCAGACGGCCAGGACCGCTGCCTTGATGTTTCCGCTGGCTTCATAGCAAAAGTAGAGCAGCGCCAGGAAGATCACGTCGAGCAGCGCAATCTCCAGGATTCTGATCCCGAGGAGTCCGCCGGCCCGCCAGGCCAGATAGTAGGGAATCTCCGCGAGCCATTCATGGTTGATCCAGGGATGCCCGGCAACCGTGAAGGAGTACATGTCCATGCGGGGAAGTTGGTGGAACTGCAGGAGATATTCGGCGTTGCGCAGGTGCCACCAGATATCGGGGTCGCCTTTGCCGCCGCGCGCCAGGAGAAACACAAGCGTCAAGAGCAAGGCGACCAGCATGGCCGGGAAAGAAAAGACCAGGCGGGACAAGCGTGGAATGTCGCTGCGATTCAAGTTCAGCTCTCTTTCGCTTGCTGCTACGTCCTTGTACATGGACGAGAAGCGGATACGCAAGTCCTAAAGTAATGAGAGAGATATCGAGTTAAGGCAAGATCGGTCCCCCGAGGTAACAAATGCGCGATATGCAGGGTTTCTGGGGCAATTTGGATACCAAAAGAGAGCCTTGCCCTGCCATACGTACCAGGATGTGGAAAGGACATGCCGAATAGTCGCATTGCACCCATTGTTCTTAATAGCTTGGCTCTCAATGGAGCGGCCGTTCTGGCATTCCGGTGTGATGAAACGCCTCCGAAGCGCCCGGGCAGGAGAGGGAAATAGCGATGCGTCATGGGAAGTAAATGTCAACAAAAGTGCCCGCCATGTGAAACAGATTAGCCAGATAACCGATGTATATATTGAGTAGAGTTGAAAACAAAGAAGTTAAATCGACGGATTTAATCCGCGACTTGGAGATTTACATGCAAGAACATCCCCAGGTGTGGGTGCAATTTGTATACAGTGCTCGGTAACAGGATTCAGGGTCCGAAGGGCTTATTGGAGCTGGGCGGTAGCAAGTAATAGCACGGGCCGGTTGAACAGGGTTGCCTATTTACACCGACGGAAATTCAGCTTCGTTTTTGGGTCCCAGTGAGCGTAATAGGGAGCAAGCCCATGCGATTACAATGCGTTGCGGAAAAGCACATCCTTCTCGTTGAGCCCGACGAGGCTTTTGGGGATGTTCTCCAGGGAGTGTTAGGCCCCGGATATGTGTTGCGGCCGGTCCTGAGCGTCGAGGCGGGCATTGCGGAGCTCGAGGCGAAGGATCTGGATGTTGTTCTGCTAAATGTGGACATTCGGCAAGACCAGGGCGGGGGCCTGAATTGCCGCGATTTGCTGCGGGCCGCAGCGGAGCGCCCGGACTCTCCGTCCGTAATTGCCTACGGCTGGGACGCGAACAAACAAGCCGCGATTGAAGCGTTTCAACTGGGCGCCATGGATTTCCTGGCGCAGCCCCTGGACATCCGCGAATTGAAATTCGCGCTGGACGGAGCGTTTCGGCGCTCCGCGCTGGCGCGCGAACTGGTCTCCGCGCAGAGTTTCCTTGGGCCCACGCGGATTGAAGGTCTTCTGGGTAGCAGTCCGGGAATGGAGCGGGTTTCGGAGATGGTGCGCAAGGTCGCCGGCGTATTCACGACGGTGCTGCTCACCGGGGAGAGCGGAACCGGGAAGGGAGTTGTCGCGCAAGCGATCCACCGGCTCAGCCCGCGGGCGGACAGGCCGTTTGTGGGTGTTTCCCTGTGCGTGCTTTCCGAATCGCTGATCGAAGACGAACTCTTCGGGCATGAGAGAGGCGCCTACACCGGGGCGTCGCAAAGCCGGCGCGGGCGTTTTGAGGAAGCCAACGGCGGCACCATTTTTCTCGATGAGATTGGCGATCTGGCGCTGCCGTTGCAGACCAAGCTCCTGCGCGTCCTGCAGGAGCGCACGGTGGAGCGTCTGGGCTCGAACGTGGCCCATCCGGTGGATGTTCGGGTGATCTGCGCCACCAACCGCAACCTGGAAAAGATGGTGCAGGAAGGAACCTTCCGCGAGGATCTTTATTACCGGATCTCCGTGGTCAAGATTCACATGCCGCCGCTGCGCGAGCGGATGGAAGATATTCCCTTTCTGGCGGAATACTTCGTGCGCTATTTCGCCAAAGTGCACAACAAGGCCGTGCGCGGTTTGACTCCAGGATATCTGAGTGCGCTGGCTGGACACGGCTGGCCGGGCAATGTGCGCGAACTGCAAAACGTGATCGAACGCAGCATCGTTCTGACCAACGGCCACGCCCACCTGGGGGTCAAGGATTTGCCGCCGGAGCTGAAGGGCTGGACGGTTTCCGAGGAAGCGCCGGCGGGCTCGTTTCACGATGCGGTTCTGGGTTTCAAGCGGGAGCTGATCCGCGCGGCGTTGCGCATGCACGGCGGCAACAGGTTGCGCGCGGCGCAGGAATTGCGCATCAGCCGGTGCTATCTGCACCGCCTGCTCAAACAGATCAAGCTCAAGGACGCCGAAGCGCCTCTCCGCGAGCCGCAAGCAGGGCTGGTTGGGGAATCGGGGCGCGGGCCGCGATTGCACCGGGCCGGGCGCGGCGGAGCCGAAGAGTTTCGGTTGCCTTCGCGGGTGGTATGAGGAAATGGGACTGCACAGGGGCAGAACGTCAAAAGGGCGGCGCGCTTCCGGGCAGAGCCTGGTCGAGACGGCATTATTGATTCCCCTGCTTTTGCTGGTCGTTCTGAACGCGGTCAACTTCGGCTATTTCTTCCTGGTGGCCCTGAATCTGGCCGCGGCGCCGCGCAGCGGAGTGGAATACGCCATCCTTGGGTATGCGACTCCGGGCACGTTGAATTTGCCGTCGCCCGGGCCGCCCACGACGAACACTTCGGTAAGTTATCTGACCTACCAGGACATGACCGGCGCGTTGTACCAGCCGTCCAGCGCCACCGTGCAGGTTTGTTCGAAGATTCTTGGCGTCAGTAATGCCGGGCTGACGACGCAGACGGCCAAATGCGTCACTTGCTCGGGCACCACCTGCGGCTCGGCCGGAGCGGGAAGCCCCGTGCCGGATGCCGACCCGGAATCGCCATTATTTGTGCTGCACCGCGTGGACGTTACCTACACGTTCACCCCTTTGATTCCCGGAACGCCGTTCGGTTTGACGCTGCTGCCAGCGTCGATCTGCTCCTCGGCCGGAGGAAAAATTACCTGCACCTTCCATCGCCAGGTGTCCATGCGGGCGATGGATTGAGCGAGGAGCGGCAAGGAACTGCAATGTTGAGCGCGCGATACACGCAGAAAAGACAAGGGGTGCGGGCCGGGGGGCAGGCGGCGGTGGAATTCGTTCTGACGTTTCTCGCCATCCTGTTCCTGATTTTCTGGACGTTTGAACTGATCATGCTGCTCTATTCCTATAACGTATTCGCCGATGCGGCCAAGGAAGGAGTACGCTACGCGATCGTGCATGGTGCGGGAAACAGCGCATCCAGCGGACCGGCCAGTGGAACGGCCAACGATTGCACGACCAACGTGGCCGCCGTGCAAAACGTAGTAAAAGCCTACGCCAAAACTTCCTTCCATGACATTTCAGGGATGACGGTCACGGTCTGCTATCTGGACGGGACCAATCAATCGCCGAATCGTGTCCGCGTGACGGCCAGCTATCCGTATATTCCTTACATCAGGCTGGGATGGGCTCCGCCCACGATTCAGGCGGCCGCGGAAGGGCGGATTGTGTATTGAGCGGCAGGGAGGCAGGCACTCTCATGATTCGAAGCAGCGTGAAACAGTTTTATGGCCGGAAATGGCGCGGACAGGAAGGGCAGACCACGGTATTTGTGCTGCTGGCGCTGGGCCTGTTTCTCCTGGCCACGGTGGCTTTTTCCGTGGATGTCGCTAATCTTTGGTTCCATCGCCAGACGGCGCAAAGCGCCGCCGACGCCGCCTGCACGGCGGGAACGATGGACATGCTTGTCTCCGCCGAGGGCGGCGCAATTCCGGGCGCGAATTTCACGCCCGGCACGGCGTTTAATTGTTCCACCAAAGCAACGGCCTCGCCCTGCCGCTATGCCGCGCTGAACAGCTACAACGGAACGGGACTGGTGGCCAGTTCGCCGTCGAACGATGTGTCCGTCAGTTTTCCGCCGCAGAGCGCGAATCCCGCGCCCGGAGTGACCCCGGCGCCCCTTTCCCTGGCGCCCTACTCGTTTATCCGCGTGGACGTGATCGACCGGGTCAAAGTCTTCTTCATGGGATTGCTGACGGGCTCGAAGACGCAGGATGTGCGCTCGTTTGCCGTGTGCGGGCTGACGCTGGCCAAGTCGCCCATCCCGATCCTGGTCCTGGATCCGCGGAATCCCTCAGCGAAGACAAGCGCGCTGAACATATCGGGCACACCCGCGATCTCGATTGTTGGCGGACCGACAAAAAGCATTCAGGTTAATTCGGAGGACCCTGTGGCAGTAAGCGCCGTAGGCACGACGGCGACGATTGACCTCACGCGGGGCGGTCCGAACTTTGATGGTAGCGATTTTGGTGTGACGGGCGGGCCAGCCACTGCACCGGTTCCGCAATTTAAGACGGCAGGGAACGGAGCATGGCGCTACCCAGCAGCACCCATCGCGGATCCCTTCGCGCAGATTCCGGCTCCCAGCTCGGCAGGCATGACTACGCAAACTGGCCCCATACGAACCATTCCAGCCTGCCCCACGACCGGTTGTCTAACTTACGGCTGCCCGGACATGAATGGATGCGACGAGTACGCCGCCGGATATTATGCGAACGGAATCGCGGTCAAGAACAGGACGGCCATTTTCGATCCCGGAGTTTATTACCTCAATGGCGGTTTGGCCTTGCAAGCCAACTCTCTCGTCCGCCCCAGCAATCAGGCAGGCGACGGCAGTGGCGGAACCATGTTCTATGTCACAGGCACGCCTGCAGCGACTTGCAGTGGCCAGAATGGGCTCGTCTGCGTCGGCTCCAACTCGGGTAGTCCAACCGTCTGCTCGGTGACGACAACCACCAAATGTGTACAGCCGTTCGACAGTAATCTAGTGAAATGCCCGGCAGGATTGTCGCCGGATCCAAAGCTCAACCTCCCGCCCACTTTGCCGGGGAATGTCCTGCTAGCTCCCTGCACGGATACTTATGGTGACCCGCTTGGGCAGTACCGCGGGCTCCTCTTTTTTCAGGATCGCTCCAGTGCTCAGGGGGGCGGGTGGGGTGGCGGAGGCGGATTTCTGCTCGCTGGCTCGATGTACTTCCATCAGTGCGTGGCCGGATGCACGGCGCCCACCAGTTACAACTCTCTGTTTACATTGCAGGGGAATTCCGGTTCAGCCAGCTACATTCTGGGAGAGATCGTCACCGATAACCTGGCCATGGGCGGAACTCCCACGATTAACATGGCGCTAAACCCCAACGCGACATACAGCATCTTGAAAGCAAGTCTGTTCCGGTAAACGAACGGGGAAGCATGGCGCTACTTCCAATCAATCTTCGGGCAAGGCCGCTGGCTCCGGTCAGGAGCCTCCCCCGCGCGCGTTCGTCCCGATTTGCGTCCGTGCTTCTCAGCCGCGGTTCGCTTCCCGGCCGCGGAGTTCTCTATTCATTCCTGGCGCATGAAATCTGGCTTTTCGGCATCCTCTTTCTCTCCTTCCTTCCCGGAACTGCTCGCGTGCGGCATTCCACGGAAGACGTGGAGATGATCGATCTGCGCAAGCAGCATGAGGTGATCTATTTGCCGCGCCTGGGCGGGGGCCGCGCGGGAAGAGAGCAGAAGAGAAGCGGCGCGGGAAGCGCAGCGATGGTTTTTCCTGGAGAAGTGGCGCGGAGCAGCAAGGGTTTTACCTACCCCGGGCCGCAGCCGATGGTCTCCGACCCGCCCCATCCCACCAACCAGATTCAGACGATTCTGCAGCCCGCGCTGAGCAAGCCGCGCATCCTGAAATCGTTTGTACCCCTGCCGAATATGGTGGAGGTGGCGTCGGCGCCGCTTCCCGCGGAGTTGGCAACGCTCAAGCTGGATGCCCAATTGCCCGATCAAGCCATGCCGGTGCGGCCTGCTCTGCAATGGGAAAAGCGGCAAGCCGCCAGGGCGATCCAGCCTGCGGTGCGCCGGCCGAGAAAAGTACTGATCGAGGAGCCGAAGCTGACGTTGCCGGTGAGCGAACTGCAGACCACACTGCTGGCCGCAGGCGCCAGGCCGAAAGCGCCGCGCCGGGAAATTACCGCGAACCTGAGCAAGCCGCGCCAGGTGCAGCGCAGAACGGCGGTTGAAGAGTCCCAGGTGAATTTGCCGGTGAGCGAGCTGCAGCCCTCTTTGCCTGCGCTATCTCCCCAGGCAAAACTGCCGGTTGCGGAAACCGTCGACCCGTTGAGCAAGCCGCGCCAGATGCAGCGGAAATCACTTTCCGCAACGAACGGAAAGGAAGCGCGCGATCTTCTGACGCTGAGTCCTGTTCCATTGCCTCCGGACCAAGTCATGGCGATTCCCCTGGGCGAGGCGCGCGGACGTTTTGCCATCTCTCCGGGACCGCCTGCGCCCGCGCAGGAGCGTGAACCCGGCGCGGGCGGCGTAGGGCCTTCTTCCGCAGGTGTTGGGAAGGAGAGCGCCAGCGGAGTTGTTCCCGTCAATGCTGCCGGGGGAAGCGGAAGCAGCGGGAAGGGAATGGGTGGAAACGGCGCAAGAGGGGCTGGCGGTGGCGAGGGATCGTTGCGCGGAGTTGGCCGGGGAGCGGGAGGCGGAACGGGCGGTGGAACAGGAATAGGGAAGGGCGCCGGAAGTGGCGGAATCGGCAAGGGCGCGGGCCGCGGCGCTGGCGACGGCCACGGTAGCGGTAGCTTTTCGGGGATAACGATTCAGGGAGGAAGTCTGGAGGGCGGTAGCGCGGGCCAGTCGAATGCGCATCAGGGGACAGCCGTGGCGCCGCCGACTTCCTACAGCCTGACGATTGTCTCGACCGCGAGTAGCGGCGGCGGCTTGGGCGACTACGGAGTTTTCGCGAACGAGCAGGTTTATACGGTATATATCGACGTGCGGCGGACGCTAGAATCCATGACTCCTTCCTGGACGTTGCAATGCGCGGTGCTGCGAGGAGCGGGTGCGATCACCATCGAGGGCCAGGAGACTGGCGCGAATCAGCAAGGGTTTGTTCCTCCCATCCCCATCACCAAGGAATTGCCGGAGCTGCCCGCCGAACTGGTGCAAGACCATCTACGGGAGTTGGTGGTGATCTACGGGGTCATCGACACTGCGGGAAAGTTGAAACAGCTCACCGTGAAGCAGAGCCCTGATGGGCAGTTGAGCCGAGGACTGCTCAGGGCTCTGGACAAATGGCTGTTCCGCCCGGCGGAGCTGAATGGCAGGCCCGTTCCCGTGAAAGTTCTGCTGGGCATTCCGCTAGCGCTGTAGGACGGATCGGCGTCCTAGATGCGTTCATGAGTTCACTTCCAGACGCAGGGTAGCCGCAAAAGGTTCCCCTATCTGCTACTTACTCCTGCCGGCTTGGTTAGGACAGGGCGGAAAAGAATCTTGTTGACAGGGTCCAGGAGCGGGCGTAACATCCCGGCCCACAAACCAAACGGTGGTTTGGTAGGCTGCCGTGGGCTGGTTTGAGTTTTTTGGGGTGGTTGCAGAGGGCTGGTCACAGCCGCTGGAATTCAATGGAGAGGAGTATTTCCGCATGAGCATGATCGTGGGTATCCGCCGGATATACGGCTTTGTGCTTTTGGGACTCGTTTGGGCGATTCTTTTGTCGCTATCTTCTTCACCAGCCTACGGGCAGGGCGCGGCGACGTTTTCATCGCTGAGCGGCGAGGTGACCGACCAGAACGGAGGCGCGCTACCGCGGGCCAAGGTGACGGCCGTCAATAATGGAACGGGCCTCTCCGAGTCCACGCAGACGGATGACAATGGACATTTTAACTTTGTGCGCTTGCCGGCAGGGAGCTACCGGGTAGTGGTGGAAGCGCCCGCGTTCAAGAAGTGGGAAGCCAAGGAAGTCACGCTGGCAGCGGGGCGCGAGGAGAATATCCGGATTTCCATGGCTGTGGGCGACGTGCAGCAGACAGTGGAAGTAAAGGGCGAAGAGTTGCAGATCAGCACGACGGAAGCGGTGGTGGGATCCTCGATTTCGCCGCTACAGATTCAGGATCTGCCGCTGAACCAACGCAGCTTCACGGCGCTGGTGACACAGCAGCCCGGGTTGGTGCAAATTACCAACACGGCGGGGGCCACGGTGCTGGGGGCGGCGACCAATACCGGGTCGTATATCAGCGGTAACGGACTGATGGGCACCTCGGTGGGCTATCTGGTGGACGGCGTGAACATTACCAACGGGACATTTACGGCGCCGGGGACGGCGTCGGCGGGAGACATGCCCGGCGTCGAAGCGATCAGCGAGTTTCAGGTGTTGACGCACGGCTACAGCGCGGCGTTCGGCGGAGCATCGGGCTCGGTGGTGAGCTTCGCGACCAAGACAGGAACCAATAGCCTGCATGGGAGCGTCTACGAATTTCTGCGGAATGACAAGCTGGACGCGCGGGAATTTTTCAATGACGCCGCGTCGCAGGCCAAGCCACCCTTTAAGCGCAACCAGTTTGGCGGATCGCTCGGAGGGCCGATCAAGAAGGACAAGACGTTCTTTTTCGTGAACTACGAGGCGCTGCGGCAGCGGCTGACCAAGACGGAAGTGGCGTTCGTGCCGACTGACTGCGCGCGGAATAGCGGTCTAGGAGGGAGCGGGGTAGGCTGCCCGGGCGGCGTTCCGGATCCCGTTTCGATCACCACAAGCTTGAGTCCCTTGACGATTCAGCAGGTGGCCATTCCAGCGGCGATGCAGCCGATTCTGGCGCTGTATCCGCTGCCGAACGGGCCGATCCTCAGCGACTGGGTTGGGGAATACATCTTTGCGAATCCGAAGCCAACGCGGCAGGATTTCGGCATCGTCAACATCACCCATGCCCTGACGGACCGGGATTCGCTCTCGGCGCGGTATTCGATCACGGACGCGGATGCGAGCGAGTTTTTCCATCTACCGGGCTTCGATTTCATGCGCAAGGACCGCAACCAGAACCTGATGATGAAGTGGTCGCATCTAGGGGGCAGCCACTGGGTGAACACCCTCAGTGTCAGCTTCCTGCGCAACTTTATCTTCGCGGATACGTCGACAACCACGCCGCTGCTGCCCAGCCAGTATACCGGCCTGGCCGCGCGGCAGACTATTGGAGCCATCTCTATTGGAGCGGGCAGCGCGGGCACGGCGTCCGGTTCGCTGACGTTTTTGGGGCTGGACGATGCGGCACCGTTCCGGCTGGCCAAGAACAATTTTCCGGTCAACGAAGACGCGGTGTATACCATCGGGAAGCACACGATCAAGGTGGGCGGGCTGATCAACCGGTTCCAGTGGAATTGGAAGTCGGCGACGATCACTGGAGGCAGCTACACGTTCAACAGCGTGAACGACTTCCTGGCCGCCAACACCAATTTCTTCCTAATCCATCGCGACGGGCCGGATTCGATCTACGGATTGAGGACGACGCTGATGGGCTGGTATGCGGAGGATGCCTGGAGGATTCGTCCCAACCTGACGCTGACTTATGGATTGCGTCACGACTTCCAGGTGCCAGTACTGGAGGACGTTAACAACCGGCTGGGCAATTGGCAGAATCCAACGGACACGCAAATCACCGTCGGCCAGCCCTACCACAACTACTCGCTGAAGCAGTTCCAGCCGCGGCTGGGCATCGCGTATGATCCGTTCAACAACAGCAAGACGGTGGTCCGCGCCGGCTTTGGCGTCTTCAATGATTTCGTGGACTATGCCGGAAACGGACAGGGCCAGTTGCAGTGGAACGCACCGCAGCCGGTGCTGAACAGCTATTTCGGCCAGCCGATTTGGCTGCTCTACGGATTGGGGGGAGTGATTCCGCCGCTCGCGTTCCCGACTTGCGATAGCGATCCTCTGGGGCGCTGCACATCAGCAGCGGGCACCTACTATGGTTTGGTGACCGGAGTTCTGGAGCCGATGAATTCGCCCACGTCGGTGCAGTGGCACGCGGAGATTGAGCGGCAACTGCCCTCGAACTTCACGTTCACCTTGAATTACTCGGGATCGAACTCCTATCACATTCCGCGCAAGCAGGAGTCCAACTACAACCTGCCGTGCGGCACGGATGCCAATGGTCTGCCGATCTTCCCCCCGGCATGCGTGTCTGTGGGAACGGCGGCGCCGGCGATTAATGCGATCGGTTTCTCGTTGTACTCGAAGCGGTTCGATGCCACGGCGAACTACAACGCGGTCACCTTTGCGCTCAACCGGAAGTTCGGTTCGATGCTGACCATGTCGTCCAACTACACGTTTGCCAAGGCGCTGTCGCAGTCTGACTCGGTGAACTCCGGCAACGTCATCGTGGGCGTGGCGCAGGGCACCCAGTATCCGGCCATGAAGCAGTGGGACCGCGCCGAATCGCTCTTCAGCATCCGGCACCGTTTCACGGAGAACCTGGTCTTTGATCTTCCTGTCGGAAAGGGCCGCAAGTTCATGAGCAATGCGGCGGGTATCCAGCAGGCGATTCTGGGCGGGTGGCAGATTACTTCAATGGGCACGTTCCAGAGCGGGACGCCGTTCTCCGTTCTCGCGGGCGTGGGCATTACCGGCGTTGGAGACACGATCGACTATCCGGACCGTCCCAACTTGGTTTCGAGCAGCACCACGACCGGCAACATCAATGGCTGGCTCAACGAGCGGGCCTATGCGTTGCAGGATGCCGGTAACCTCGGCAGTGCGCCACGCAACTCGGCGCGGGGGCCGAACTTCAAGCAAATGGATTTTGGCATCGGCAAGGATTTCACATTGACCGAGCGGGTGGGGATGCGCTTCCGCCTGGATATGTTCAACATCCTGAATCACCCGAACTTTGGGCTGCCCTTTAACCAGATTTATGTGCCGGCGCCGCAGTTTGCGTCGTTGCCATCCCAGGCACAACTGGATGCGCTCCCGTGCGCTTTGACGGCAGTGCAGTCGCTGACTACATCGTGCAACCCGCAGGCGGGAGTCATCAGCAGCACGGTAGGGAATCCGCGGCAGATGCAGGTTAGCCTGAAGCTGACGTTCTAAGCAGGCCGTCGGGTAACACTTTCCGGGAGCCGGGCCGCCAGGGCCGGCTCCCGCTTTTCTAAGCACGATCGGATATCATCAGTACCGCAGGACCGCCCACCCCGGGCCCCAGGAGCTACACCTTGAAGTTCGGGATGCTCATCAACAGCCAGGATCCGCCGGACGGGAGCAATATTCCCCGCCTCTACGAAGAAATCATAAAAGAAGCCGAACTGGCCGAAGCGGTCGGCTTTGATTCGATGTTTGTGCCGGAGCACCACATGATGCCGGACGGGTATCTGCCGGCGCCGGCGGTGCTGCTGGCGGCGGTGGCCTCGCGCACGAAGAAGTTGCGACTGGGCACCTCGATTTTGCAGTTGCCCGAATGGCATCCCATCCACGTGGCCGAAGAATGGTGCGTGCTGGACAACATCTCGCGCGGGCGGGCGATTCTGGGCGCGGGGCTGGGGCTGGTAGAGCCGGAATTCAAGCTGTTTGGGATTGAGTTGAAGGGAGCGGTGGAACGCTTCGCCGAGCAGATTCAGATTATTCAGAAATCGTGGCGAGAGAAGAACTGGAGTTTTCCTGGGAAATACTACAACCTCGAAAACGTGACGATCACGCCGCGGCCGGTGCAGAAGAGCGGGCCGCCGCTGTGGATCGGGGCGATGAGCGAAGGAGCGCTGAAGCGCGCGGGGAAGCTGGGCTGCGGCTGGGTGACCGATCCGCTGCATCACATCAACGTGATGAAGTCCTGGGGAGATATTTACCGCCAGTCCTCGGCGGAACACAAGAATCCCGCGGTGGAAACGGCGCTGCTGCGCACAGCCTGGGTGGCGGAAACGAAGCACGAAGTGGAGAACGTCTTCTGGCCGCACGTGCGGGCGATGCATTTGTTCTACAAGAACCTGGGCTTTTTCGAATCGGGGCGGTTCAATACGGAATGGGAGCCGTGGGTGAAAACGATAACCGACGCGGAATGGACCTTCGACCGCGTGGCGCCCAATCGGCTGATTGCGGGGACGCCCGCGCAGGTGATTGACGAAATCGCGCGGTACCGCGACGAAACGCGTTGCGAGCACATGATTCTGTATTTGCGCTATCCGACCGGACCCGGGCATGAGGAGACCATGAAGTGCATCCGGATGTTTGGCGAAAAGGTGTTTCCGAAGTTCCAATAAAACTGAGCGGAGCGAGCCAGCCGATGAAACTTCACTACCTGTTGGATACGCATGGCGGGCCGTATGACCGGCCGTATCCGTCGTCGAAGGAAGTCGCCGATTTTTCCGACCAGTTGTTCCGCGAGGCGGAGCTGGCGGAAGCGGCGGGATTCGATTCGCTGCAGGTTCCCGAACGGCACATGCGCACGGAATGCCTTTTTCCCGGCTCGGTGGTGCTGCTTTCGGCGCTGGCGGCGCGCACCACGCGCATCCGTCTGGGCACCTACATCCTGATTCTGCCGCTGTATAACCCCATGCACATCGCCGAGCAGTTCGCGATGATCGACAACCTCTCGCGCGGGCGGGTGATCCTGGGCGTGGCTTCCGGCTATCACACCGGCTACAACCAGATGTTTAACGTACCCTTCAATGAGCGTGGGGCCCGCTTCGAGGAAGGCTTCGATGTGCTGATGAAGGCCTGGGAGGGGAAGAAGTTCTCCTATAGCGGGAAATACTACCAGTACACCGATGTGCAGCTGGTGCCCGGGCTGTACCAGAAGCCGCGGCCGGAAATCTGGGTTGGAGGGATGTTTCCCAAGACGATTGCGCGAGCGGGGCGCCTGGGGGATGCGTGGTGCAGCGATCCTTTTCCGCTGGACCCCAAGGTGTGGCACGGCCAGGTGAAGCTGTATCGCGACAGTGCCAGGGAGCACGGCAACAAGTCCAAGGTGGTGCTGATGCGCGACGCCTGGGTGGCGCCCACGAGGAAGCAGGCCGAGGAAACGTTCCTGAAACTGGCGGTGGAGGAATGGCTGTTCTATTACCGCTGGGGCATTCTGACGCACCATCCGGAATTCCAGAAGGAAGCGGATTTCACGACGGCGCGGGCGGCCAAGCATTTTGTCTGCGGGACGCCGGAGGATTGCATTCGGCAGGTGGAAATGTACGGGAAGGAATACGACGCGGACGAAATCGTGCTGCGTTTCCGGCTGCCGGGCGGGCCCCCGAATGCGAAGGTGCTGCAGTCGTTGAAAATGTTCGGCAAGGAAGTGATGCCGGAATTTACGAAAAAGACGAAGAAGAAAAAGAAGTAAGCGCCCTGGAGGGACAGATGCCGCAGCTCAAGCTCGTGGACCCCGCGAAGATGCCCGAGGATATCCGGCAGCTCACCGAGACGTTCGATCAGTGGATCGGCGACACGGTGTACGCGCGGGTGATGGCCAACAATCCCGAGGTGTTCAAGAAGTTTTACGAATTCTACGGATCGGTGCTGGGCGGCAATGTCGAATCGGAGTCCAAGGAACTGGCGCGGCTGCGGCTGGCCCGGCTCAACAACTGCCATTATTGAAAGGAAGCGAATCTCGCTTGGGCCAAGCGAGCAAATATCCCGGAACGGAAAGTCCTGGAAATCGACAATTTCAGGGAGTCCGACGCGTTCACGGAGCGGGAGAAGGCGATTCTGAGCTTCGCGGAGTGCATGGCGCAGGAGCGCAAGGGAATGATTGACGACGCGACCATGGCCGAGTTTCGCAAGCACTTCAGTGAGGCCGACCTGATCGAATTGGGGACGTATTTTGCGCTAGTCACCGGCTTTCAGCGCTTCAACAACGCGTTTCACATTTTGTACCGCTGCGAGGATTAGGCGCGGCACGCGATTTGAAAGAGGAGAAACGAAACCGCATTGCGCTCGTGACCGGTGCCAGCTCCGGCATCGGACGGGCCATTGGCGTGGCCCTGGGCAGCAGGGGATTCACGGTCATCGTCAATTTTCTGCGCAATGAGGAAGGCGCGAAGGAGTCGGCACGGCTGATCGAGCAGGCCGGCGGCAGGGCCTGGATACACCGGGCGGCTGTGAGCGACGGCGCGGCGGTGCGCGGGATGTTTCGCGCAGTGGAAGAGAAGGAAGGCGGCCTGGACGCACTGGTGAATAACGCGGGAGATCCGCTCTACCGCAAACAGTTCGCGGAATGGACAGCGGAGCAGTTTGAGCGCGTGCTGGCGGTCAACCTGAGCAGCGTGTTTCTTTGCTCGCAGGCGGCGATTCCGCTTCTGCAAAGCCGCGGTGGCGGCGCGATCGTCAATATCAGTTCGATCGGGGCGCGGCTCGGCGGCACGCGCATGACGCTGCCGTATGCCGCAGCCAAAGGAGCGGTCGAAACTTTCACCGTGGGACTGGCGCGGATGCTGGGGCCGGAAAAGATCCGCGTGAATGCCGTGGCCCCGGGATCGGTGCGAACGCCCATGCTGGAAGCCTACGCCGATGAAGCCCACCGGAAGCAGGCGCAGGCGGCAACGCCGATGGGGCGGGCGGCCGAGCCGGAAGAGATTGCCGAAGCGGTGGCGTATCTGATTTCCGATGCGGCCGCCTTCATCACCGGACAGGTGCTGCGGGTGGACGGCGGGAGGCAGGGCTGAGGAGGCATAAGGTGGGAGAAGCCGACAGAACCGGGCCAGGGCTGCTGCTGGGAGCCGGAGGGAACAGGGCGGCGCCCCGCGTGTATGAGCGCACGATCAGCGTGAAGCTGGTGGACCACGGCGAGAAAACGATTCACGTGCTGGCATCGCTGCAGGACATCGAACACAGCTTTCAGGCGGAGATGATTGTGGACGTAGCGAGCGGGAGCATCGAGCAGGCTATTGCGGTGATGGCCAAGCGGCCGTACGACACGCTGTGCCTGAACGCGCTGGGGGTTGTGAAAAAACTCGAGGGGGAGATCATCGGGCGGGGCATCAACCGGCGCATTGTGGACCTGCTGG
Organism: Terriglobia bacterium; assembly: GCA_020072805.1. Lineage (GTDB taxonomy): Bacteria > Acidobacteriota > Terriglobia > Acidiferrales > UBA7541 > Acidiferrum. Next base: position 38,206 of record JAIQGC010000009.1, on the reverse strand, counting down.
GGAAAACGCAGGGATGTGTTCACCTGGTGGAGATTTTCCAGGCCGCGGTGGGCTTTACCGCCACGATTCTGATCGGGCGGCGTTCGGGATTGCATGACGATCCCAAGAAGACCGAATTCGAAAACCGGGAACTTTGGTTCCCAGTGCTGAAAAATTCCTGCCAGGTGTTCCGCGAAGAGGATCCCGCGGCGCCGGGCGGAAAGACCCGGGGATGAGACGGAACGAATGACCGCGAAAAAAGAAGACAAGCTGGTGAGTTTGCAGCAGGCCGCCGCGCTGGTGCGCGACGGCGACACGATTGCCATGCAGGGCATGGGCACGCAGATGAGCCCCCTCGCGCTAGTGCGCGAGCTGATCCGCGCGGGCAAGCGCGACCTGCAGGTAGCCATGGTGGTTGGAGGCATTGGCCTCGACTGGATGATCGCCGCGGGATGCGTGCGCAAGGTGATGGCCATCATCATCAACCTCGATGAATTCGGCATGGCCAATAATTTCCGGCGCGCCGCCGAAGCGCAGCAACTCGAGATCGAAGAGTATACGGAACACACGATTCTGACCCGTCTCGGCGCGGGCGCCATGGGCCTGCCCTTTGGGGTCACCCGCTCGGGGCTGGGAAGCGACATCCTGGGCCTGCATCCGGATACCACCAAGGTCATCCAATGCCCCTTCACGGGCAAGCCGGTGGTGGCCTGCCGCGCGCTTGAGCCGGACGTGGCCATCCTGCACGCGCACCGCGCTGACCGCTACGGCAATATCCAGTTTTTCCCCAAACCCATCTGGACCGACGTGGACGTCTTTCCACGGGCCGCGAAGAAAGTGATCGTGAGTGTGGAAGAGATTGTCGAAAACGAAGAGATCCGCCGCACGCCGGAGCGCACCGGCATTCCCTATTTCAAGGTGGATGCCCTGGTGCATCTGCCCTACGGAGCGCACCCCTGCTCGCTCTTCCCGCGCTACAACTTCGACCGCGCGGTCTTTCAGCGCTACGCGGATGAGTCGCGCACCCCGGAAGGAACGAAGGCCTTCCTGGATGAATTCGTGCATGGACTGAAGACGCACGACGAGTATCTCGCGAAGCTGGGCGGGCCGGCAGCGCTGAAGAATCTGGAGAAATGGGACTAGGCCATGGGAACCGCGAAGGAATACACGATCGACGAATTGATGGTCTGCACGCTGGCCAAGGCGTTTACGAGCGAAGATATTATTCTGAACGGAACCGTGTCGTTCATTCCCGTCTCCGCCGTCCTTCTGGCGCGCGCCACGCACGCCCCTGGCCTTACCTGGGTCGCCGGCGCCGTGGGGGTGGATGCGCAGCCCGGCGCGGTGATCGGCAATACCCTCGACCCTACGATGTGGAAGAACTGTGTGATGTACTTGCCGCAGTATGAGGACATGTGGTCGTACGTGCACCGCGGCACGCTGGAGACGTTCTGCATTCGCGGGGCGCAGATCGACCAGTACGGCAACATCAACAACAGCATCATTGGCAGCGACTATCACAAGCCCAAAGTGCGCCTGCCCGGTTCGGCCGGCATGGGGGACATGGGTTCGCTCGATAAGCGCATTTTTATCTGGTCCACCACGCACAATCCGCGGACGTTCGTGAAGAAGGTGGATTTCCGCGCCTGCGTCGGCTGGCTGGATGGAGGCGACTCCCGCGCCAAGCTGGGATTGCGCAACGGTCCGCAACTGGTGATTACCGACCTGTGCGTGATGGACTTCGAGCCGGATTCGAAGCGCATGCGCCTGGTGAGCGTGCACCGCGGCGTCACCGCCAAGCAGGTGCAGGAGCAGACCGCGTTCGAACTGGTGATGCCCGCGAGCGTCCCGGAAACGCCCGCGCCGGATAGAGAATACTTGCGCCTGCTGCGCGATGTGGTGGACCCGAAGGCCATGCGCAAGATTGAATTTCGCGGCTCGGCGACAAAAGTTTAATGGATAAAGGCCTACGATGAAGATTCGTCTGGGAATTCCAGGCGGCATCATGCCGCCGTTTGACAAAGTAATTCAGCAGGCCCAGCGCGCCGAAGCGCGCGGCTACGATTCAGCGTGGTGGCCGTGCCACTTGATGGGCTGGCATCCGCGCTCGATCTGGACGCCGGACATTACCCCGCTGGCCAATTTTCAGAAGAGCGCCGACGTCTATCTCGATCCCGTAGCGGCCATCGCCGCGGCGGGGTCGCATACGCAGAAGATCCGCATGGGCACCGGAGTGACCGACATCGTGCGGCGCAATCCCGCGATGCTGGCGCAGTCCGCTCTGACCCTGGATCACATCACCCGTGGCCGCTTCATCCTTGGCTTGGGCGCCGGGGAAGCCTGCAACGTCACCCCCTACGGACTTTCCTTCGAAAAGCCCGTCTCCAAACTGGAGGAAGGGCTGAAGATTATCCGCAAGTTGTGGGCCTCGCGCAGCGAGCCGGTGAACTATGACGGGCAATTCTGGAAACTGAAAGACGCCGTGCTGGGCCTGGAGCCCTTCGAGGGCAAGACTCCGCCCATATGGATCGCTTCGCACGGGCCGCGCGCACTGGGCATCACCGGGCAACTGGCCGACGGCTGGCTGCCCACGCGCATGACCCCGGGGGAATATCGCGCCAAGCTGGACGTGATTCACGCGGCGGCGCGCGGAGCAGGGCGCGACCCGCGGTCGTTTGAAGCGGGCATGCTGGCCTACGTGGTGGTGGACGAAGATCGGAACGTGGTGCGGCAGCTTCTGGATCACATTCTGGTGAAGGGCCTCTGCCTGCTTCTCCCCGCTGAATTATTCGAGCGATTCGGGGCCGAGCCTCCTTTCGGCAAGGAATCTTCCGGCTTCCACGATTACATCCCATCGCGCGTCGGGCGGGCGGAAGCGGAAAAAATCATGAATCGCGTGCCCCGGGAAGTGACCGAGTATTACACTCTGAACGGCACGCCGGAAGACATAGCGCAGCAGATTCGCGATCTGGGCGAGGCGGGACTGCAGCACATCGTGCTGTGGAACATCACCGCGTTCGCTGACCCCGCGCGTGCCAAATCGTCTTTTCAGGGCATGGACCGCGTGAAGGATTTACTGGACGCGGCAGGAGTCACGGGCGCCTAGCGGCAACCGTTTGCGGATTCATCAGTTGGCCAGAAGGGAGGGGCACAATGCGGCTCAAGGGAAAAAGGGCGCTGGTCACCGGAGCGGCTTCCGGAATCGGATTGGCCACGGTGGAAAGATTCGTCGAAGAAGGGGCTTCGGTGGTGGCCGCAGACATCAACGCGGAAGGCGCGGGCGCGGCGGCCAAGCGGCTCGGCGCGGCCGGGTATAAAATCAGAGCGGCATCCGGCGACGTATCGAAAACGGCGGACGCGCAGCGCATGGTCGCGGAAGCGGTTGCGTTTCTCGGCGGATTGGACATCCTGATCAATAACGCGGGAATCGACGTGAAGGGTTCGGTGGTAAGCATCAGCGATGAGGACTGGGAGCGGCAGATCGCCGTCAACCTCACCAGCATCCAGCGCATGAGCAAGTACGCCATTCCGGAAATGATCAAGTGCGGCGGGGGCGCGATTGTTAACACGGGCTCCATCGCCGGCTTTCTGGGCTATTCGAATCTGGCCGCCTATGGCGCCTCGAAGGGCGGGGTAGTGCAGATCACGCGTAACATCGTTGCCGACTTCGCCGCGAGCAATATTCGCTGCAACTCCGTGAATCCCGGCGTGGTGAACACGCCGCTGCTGGTGCACGCCTGCAAGGAAGTGGCCGGACCCGGAGGCGACTGGGAAGCGGTGGCCAGGGCTTATTGCGCCGGGCAGTTCATTCAGCGGCCGGCCGAGCCGCGCGAGATTGCCAACGCGATTCTGTTTCTGGCGAGCGACGAAGCCAGTTTTATTACGGGCGCGGACTTGCTGGTGGATGGCGGCTTCCGCATCCATCCGTGAAGGGGCCGTGTTCGCGGCTCAAACCGGCAGGCGTAGTGTAAGGAAAGGAAAACAGTGAAATGAGACTCAAGGGCAGGCGGGCAATTGTGACGGGAGGCGCGTCGGGCATTGGACGCGCGATAGCCGAGAAATTTGCAGCGGAGGGCGCTGCGGTGGCCATCTGCGACCTGAATGTAACGGCCGCAAAGGCATTGGCTGCGGAGCTGACCGCCAAGGGTCATCGTGCCTGCGGTGTCGCCTGCGATGTGGCCAAGACCGAGAGCGCGAAGAAGGCCGTCACGGAGGCCGTGGCCGCGCTGGGCGGGCTCGATATTCTGGTGAATAACGCGGGCATCGAGACAACCGGTTCAGTCACCACGGCGACGGACGAAGATTGGGAAAGGCAGATCGCGGTGAATCTCAACGGTGTGTTCCGTGTGAGCCGCTTTGCCATCCCGGAAATCATCAAGTCCGGTGGTGGGGCCGTCGTAAATATGTCCTCGGTGGGAGGGCTTGTCGCGGTGAAGGAGTTTTCCGCTTACGGGGCGTCCAAAGCAGGCGTGATTCAACTGACGCGAAGCATGGCGGCGGACTATGCGGAAAACAACATTCGCGTAAATTGCATCTGTCCAGCGGCGGTGCAGACCCCATTGCTGGACAGGGCGTGCGACCGCTTGAAGGGGCACGGCGCGCCAGAGGAGATTCGCAAGCTATACGCGAGTTTCACGCTGCTGAAACGAGTAGGAACCGCGGAAGAAATTGCCAATTGCGCCTTGTTCCTCGCCAGTGACGAATCGAGCTTCGTAACCGGTCACGCGCTGGTGGCGGACGGCGGATTCAGTTGCCAATAAGAGAGAGGAGAAAGTTCTGATGACGGTGCAAGATCCCATTGCTGTTGCCAAGGCCTACTTTTCCGCGGTAAACGAGACCCGCCTGGACGACCTGGCCAGGGTGTTCGCGGAAAAAGCGCGGCTCGAGTTTCCGCAGCAGGAGCCCATCCAGGGCCGCCAGGCGATACGCGATTTTTACTCGGGGGTATTGCAGTTTTATCCCCAGCGATTCGATCAGGTAACACGATATTTTGCCGATGGGCAGGGAGGCGTGGCGGCGGAGATTCATTTCGAAGGGAAGACGCTTACGGGGCGCCCGGTGGTATTCGATGCCGTCGACCTTTTTCGCACCAGTGGCGGCGAAATCCAGGAACTGCGCATTTTTTACGACGCCAAGAAGGTCCTAGAAATGGTGGGAGAGTTGCCCAAGTAGGGTCCCAGGCGTGAACTCGCAAAACACCGGTAATTCCGCCCAATCCATCGCACCGGGAGAGCTGTCTCACATTTGCGGCGATGAAGGGGAGTCTCCTCTCGGCGCCGCCTGGGGCCGCGAAACTCTTCCCCGTGCGCTGCGGCGTTGCGCGGCCCAATGGGGAGACAAAGAGCTGCTCGTGTTCCCCGAACGGCGGGCCACCGCCGCGCAATTTCTCGAGGAAGTGGAGCGATTTGCACTCGGGCTGAAGCAGCTTGGTTTTGTCCCGGGCGAACGGTTTGCCGTATGGCTGCCGAACACCATGGAGAGTGTTGTCGCGGAGATGGCCGTCGCGGCGCTGGGCGGTTCACTGGTCTTTATCAATACCCGTTATAAAACGCACGAATTCGAATACGTTCTGCGCCAGTCGGAGGCGTCGGCACTGCTTCTGCCGCGCGAATTCCTGCAGATTGATTTTCTGGCGATGCTCCGGGAGGTGTGCCCGGAAGCGGCCCAGGCAAAAAAAAGAAGCGTCGCCAGCAGCGCATTCCCGTGCCTGAAGAAGATAATCGTGACAGGCAGCGCCCCGGATGAGTTTCTCACGTATGAAGAAGTGTTGAGTATCGGTGCATCTACGGGAAGACGGGAAAACTTGGAGCGCATCGAAACCTCCGTGCAACCGGATGATGTGGTCATCCTGCAGTACACCTCGGGAACGACGGCCTTTCCCAAGGCGGTCATGCTTTCGCACGGCCAGGTACTGCGTAACGCCTACCAGATGGCGGAACGGGCTAATATCGGCGCGGAAGACCGCGTGCTCTCCGCCATGCCCATGTTTCATGTGGGCGGATCAGTCTGTGCGCTGCTGGGCGCGGTGACTCGCGGCTATACGCTTTACACGTCCGCCACGTTTGATGCCGGAGAGACCATTCGGCTGCTGGAGGCCGAGCAGATCACCACGTATATCGGGCTCGAATCCATGTTTATCGCTTTGCGAAATCATGAAGCCTTTGATAAGCATTCCCGCGCCAGTCTCTCGAAGGGATGGTCGGCGGGCACGCCGGCGGTCTTGCGCATGGTCGTCGAGGAGATCGGCATCCGCCATCTTTGCCCGCTCTACGGCCTCTCCGAGGGCAGCCCGAACGTGTGCATCACGGACTGGCGCGATCCGCAGGAGAAACGCGTCAATACCATGGGGCGGCCGGAGCCGGGCGTCGAAGTGAAAATTATCGATGCGGCGAGCGGGGCCACGCTGCGGCGCGGGGAATCCGGGGAGATCTGCGTGCGCGGTTGGAACGTGATGAAGGGCTACTATAAGAAGCCGGAGGAAACCGCGGCGGCGATTGACGGGGAGGGCTGGTTGCACACGGGCGACCTCGGGCGAATCGATGCGGACGGCTACCTCATCTGGAAAGGCCGGCTGAAGGATATGCTGCGGGTGGGCGGCGAAAACGTGTCGGCCGTGGAAGTGGAAAATTTCCTGTGCGGGCATCCGGCGGTGCGCGCGGCGGCGGTGGTGGGCGTGCCGGACGAGCGCCTGCGCGAGGTGCCCCTGGCGTTTGTGCAGTTGAAGGCGGGAGCGTCGCTGACGGAAGCGGAATTAATCGACTATTGCAAGCCGCGCATTGCCGGGTTCAAGGTTCCCCGCCATGTGCGCATTGTCGCCGAATTCGAAATGACCGGCAGCGGAAAGATTCAGAAATACGTGATGCGCGACCGCATCCTCCGTGAATTCGAAAAACCGGAACCGTCCTGACCAGTTCCGTTCTTATTTCCTTGTAAAAACGCCCCAATCCTTTGGCCGGTCGGATTCAAGCCGCCAGTGCACGTTGGTCTGCCCGTAGCCGGTCTGCCCTTCGCACTGGAATTCGGAATGGCAGAAATAGTGGTAGCCGGTCTTGTTGCGCTCCTGGTGCGAAGTGTTGAAGGCGTTCAGCATGCGGCAGGATGCTTCCACTTTGTCGCCGTTTACGGCTTCCAGCGCAAATGTTCCGCTCTCCGGGGCCTTGCCCATTTCCGCGTAGTTCAATTGCGCGTGCGAGCGCCGCAGGAGAATGTTTTCGCCGCCACGATAGATGTAGCCGAAGTGAATTTCGCGCTGGTCGGCCAGCGTGATCTGAAACATGTTCCAAGCGAAGCGTTCATTGAATTGCGCCGAGGCCCACACCCAGCGGCGGATGCCGGCGCGTGCGCCCCAGCCCCAGGCGTGGTCGCGCGCGCCCATCCCAGTTACTTCGTGGCGCTCGCCGCCCACGCGGATCGTTCCGCTGTAGCGCCCCTGCTGCTCGTAATGGTGGCTGTTGGTCTGCGCCAGCGCGCCGTGCGACTGTCCCCAGTTGTAGGCGGGATGAATTGCGTCGAAGGTCAGGTCCACGCGCGCCGCGCCGTCGTCATAAAACATCCGCCATTTCTTGTAGGGATTGATGGGGCGGAAGGCCAGCGGGCCGAAATCCAGGCGCTCTTCGCCGATTTCACGCGGGATGTTCAGGTCCCAGCGCGTGTATTTGGCCAGCAGGACGTCGCCGCGCCACAGGGCGAAGATGACGTCGCCGGTTTCCTGATTGGGGTGCACGCCGGAATAGCCGAAGGCGGCCAGCTTTGTCCGAGGGTCGTAGAAATCGAAATAGAATGCTTCGCGCCAGGACTCGTCCGTGCCGGTCGGGTGGATGAATTCGTCCTGAGGATTCAGTTCGGCCACGCAGATCTCCTTGTTCTGGTCACGAATGGTTCAGCGCTTGCTCGCCGCTTCCGAAGCAATTTTCTGCTCGGCGGCGGCCACCGCTTCCACGGTTTTTGCAAACGATTCCGCGGCGACGGAGAAGCTGGTGAATCCGAAACGCAGCAGGGGTTCGACCAGTTCCGGGTAGCGCGAGGGCGCATTGCCGCAGATGGAAACGGAAAGATTGCGCGCGCGGGCCGCGCGGGCGATGCGTTCCATGGCCGCGAGGACGGCGGGATGGCGCTCGTCGAATTTAGTGGAAAGGCGGCGGTTGTCGCGGTCCATGCCGAGAATGAGCTGGGTGAGGTCATTGGAACCGACGGAAACTCCGTGGACGTAGGGCAGGAACTCCTCGATGAGCAGGACGGTCGAGGGCACTTCCGCCATCATCCAAAGCTCGAAGCCGGGCTGGTCCAGCAGTCCTTCTTCGGCGACCCATGCGCGGCACTGCGCCAGTTCTTCGGGGAAGCGCACGAAGGGCAGCATCAGCCTGAGATTGGTGAGGCCGCGCGCCCGCGCCCTGGCCAGCGCCCGCAATTCCAAGCGAAAAGATTCCGGATGTGCGACGTAACGGCTACAGCCGCGGTGGCCGAGCATGGGATTCTCTTCTTTTTCCTCGTATTCCTCGCCCCCCTCCAGGCTCGCATATTCGTTTGATTTCAGGTCCAGCGAACGGTAGATCACCGGGCGGGGAAAAAAAGCTTGCGCGACTTGCGCGATCTTTTCCTCAAAGAATTCGGTAAAAAGTTCGGCGCCGCCCTGGTCCAGCATCTTTTGAGGATGTTTGCCGATGGAAAGCGCCAGAAACTCCGCGCGCATCAGCCCCACGCCTCCCGAGGGCAATGCCGCATACTTCGCCGCCATCTCGGGAAAGCCGAGATTGAGCAGAATCTGAGCTTGTGTCGTGCGCGTGGTCATCTCTTCCTGTGCCTGTGCCTTGCGGCCGGCTAGACTGTAAATATCTCGCCTTGCTCGTTGAACGTAATCTGCTTGCCGTCGAGTTCCTTCACTCCCGGAAGCTCGCTGCCCATGATGCAGGGCAGATCGAATTCACGGGCCACGATGGCCAGGTGCGACGTTGCGCCCCCTGCCGTACAGATTACACCTTTCACGCGGGAGAAAAGGGGAATGACGGCCGTCGCGGAGGCCGCGGTGGTCAGCAGGATCGTCTCCGCAAGGTCGGTTTTCATTAGCCGCAGAACATCCTGCACGGTGTCCACCAAATGGAGGGTGCCGCCTCCACTGCGCCCGGATGTGAGCGTGCCCTGTCCGATTTTCTCCATCTGTTATGCGCCTCCCACGCGCCGTTCGTGCCCGGCCCAGTATTTCTCCCGCAAAATGCGTTTCAAAATCTTTCCGGTAGGCGCCTTGGGCAGCTCGCTGACAAAATCCACGCCGGTGGGCTTCATGTAGCTGGCCAGATTCTGCCGGCAGCTCTCGATGAGCTCCTCGGCCGTTGCGCTGGCCCCCGGCCGCAGCACCACCACCGCCCGCACCGTTTCTCCGAAGGTGTCGTGCGGCACGCCGATCACCGCGCATTCCAGAACGGCCGGATGCTTGTAGATGGCCTGCTCCACCACCGCCGGGTAGATATTCTCCCCGCCCGAGACGATCATGTCCTTCTTGCGGTCCACCACGTAGAAATAGCCCTCCTCGTCCCACGTGGCCATGTCTCCGGTATGGCACCACCCGCCGCGCAGCGTCTCCGCGGTCAGTTCCGGCAGGTTCCAGTAGCCCTTCATGACGTTCTCCCCGCGCACAATCATCTCTCCGGCGGTCCGGCCGTCGCGCGGCACGTCGTTGTCCTCATCGTCCACCACGCGGCATTCGCAGAGCAGCGCTTCTTTTCCGCAGGAAAGAAGCAAGTGCGGCTTATCGGCCAAGCCGCGGCGGTGGTCTTCGGGCGAGAGCACGGCGGAAATGATGCTGAGCTCGGTCTGGCCCATGTATTGAATGAAGCCCGCGTTGGGAAAGGCGGCCATGGCGCGGCGCAGCGTGGGCACGGACATGGGCCCGCCGCCGTAGCCGATCAGGCGCAGGGAAGCGGTGTCGTACTTCGCGAAGTCCGGCGCGTCCAGCATGTAATTGAGCATGGTGGTGATGCCCAGAAAGGAGCTGACGTGCTCGCGCTGAATAATCTCCAGGGTTTTGCGCGGCTCGAAATTCAGGATGACCACGCGGGCGCCGTGAAACAGATAACTGTGCGGGAGGAGCACGGCGATGTGAAACATCTGGCCGAGAATCAGGTACACGTCGTCCGGGGCGATGCGCTCGGCCACGCTCATGTTCATGATCGTGGTGAACGCCCCGCGGTGCGTGATCATCACGCCTTTGGCGATTCCGGTGGTTCCTCCGGTGTAACAGAAGAAATAGAGATCATCGTCGCCCACCGCGCGGACACTTTCCGGCTCGGCCTCGGATTTACCCGCGATCCATTCCTCGTATCCGAGCGGGAATCCATGCCCGTCACCCAGTCCCACGACAAATTCTATCGAGGGCAGCTCTCCGGCCTTTTCGCGGTAGGCCCTGGCGAATTCCGCGCTCACCAGAATTCCGCGCGGCGCTCCGTCCTTCAGCGTGAAGGCCACCTCCTCCGGCGTGAAGCGCCAGTTGAGCGGCTGGATGACGATTCCGGTTTTGGCCCCGGCGTAGAACAGCTCCAGGTATTCCAGGCAGTTTTTGGAATAGATGGCGATGCGCTCGCCCTTTTTCAGGCCCTTTGCGATCATCGCGTGGGCCAGCCGGTTCACCCGCCGGTCCAGGTCTTTCCACTTGATGCTCCGGTCGTTGTTCGCATCCACCAGCGCCACCCGTTCCGGATAGCGCCGCGCGTTGCGACTGACTGTCAGCCCGATGTTCATCTGCCGTTTGGCTCCCGTGATCCAGTGTTCGCGCCGTTCTAGGCGATCTGCAAATCCCAAATCGGCGCATCGCCGCGCCGCAGCAGTTCGCTCTGCAGCAGCAGGCCGCATCCCGGGCAGGCGTGTTGCAGGAAGACCACGTCCTCCTCGATGTACTGCCGGGGATCGAGAATATGGGGGTTGGCGGAAGTCGCCGGTCCGCTCGATGTGACACAGGATGTTTTGTAATTCTCCTCCGCGCCGCAGAGAATCCCGCGGCACTTGCGGCAGGCGAGCACCCTTCGTCCGTTTTCTTCGCCCAGCAGCAACCCCTCGGCGACCTGCCGGTCCTGGCCGCCGGAAAGTGCGGCCAGTTGCCTGGATTTTCCGGCGATTCGTTCCCGGCGGATTTCCGCGCGGCGGGCTTCGCTGGCTTTGCGGTCAATCACTCCTTTCCCGCCGAAAACCACGCCGTAGATCTTCTCCGCCCATCCCTTCGTGACATTGCCGTGAAGGATGTCGTGCTCGATCCGTTGGGAATCGCGCTCGAGGGGATCGCCGTAACCGCCTGCTCCGGCCCAGGCCACGATGAAGGCGTCGTCCGCGGTCTGCGGAATATTGAAGGATTTGGGCGCGGGATACTCATTCGTGCCTTCCAGATCGGCAAGGCGTGCGGGAAACTTGCCGGTGCTGGTCATCAATTGGCGCGCGTTCGCGCCGCGGCGCACGGTGTAGCGCGTGGTCGAGGGCGGCATTCCCCCAAAGAGGCCCGGCGGAGGCACGGCGGCATGGCCCGTGGCGGTAAACAAAGTGAGCCGGTCGGTCTTGTGCGGGATAAACGCAAATTCGCCGGGGTTGCCGCCGCGGAACTTTCCCGCGCCGCCGGCATCGGCCAACTCGCGCCGCCACAGATAGAGGATCGGGTAGAACCATTCCTGCTCCTCGACGTTGGGCATGGTGCTTTGCAGGTCCCATGGCCAGCCGCCCGTGTCCACGCCGTCGCGCCAGGAAAGCCCGGCCAGCGCCGCGCCCACCGGATCGAGGAAGAAGGACGTGCAGGGATTGCCGCGCTGATCGGTGCCGCTGAAGGCCGCGATGGGATACATGGCGCAGCCCATGCTGCTCTGCACTTCGGTGCGCAGCGTTTCGTCCGTCGAACATGCCAGCATTTTCGAAATAACCAGTCCGGCCAGCGCGATGGTCTGCAGCAGGGTCAGCGCGGGCGCCGCGCTGACCGCCGCGGGGTAGGTCGCGCAGGTGATCGTTCCCGGCGTGGCCTCGAACTCCATGTGCCGGTAAGCGCCCTCGACGACGAACATCTGGTCAAAGAGCATCTGCGCGCAGATCATGGAAGCGATGGCTCCGCGCCAGGCCACTGCCGTGCAGTTCAGCGTGCCCGCCTGCGGGTCCGTGCCCTCGTTGGAAAAAATCAGCTTGTCGCCCTTCTTGGTCAGCGTCAGCGAATTGCGGTAAATGTGCCGGTCGGAAGGATGGGCCAGTTCAATCCACGCCGATTCCCGCCAGGTCCCGTCCGGTATCGTCCGCAAGCGCTTCACGAAGGCCTTCTCCGAATCGTCCTGCAGCTTGCGCATGACGCCCTTGAGCGAGCCTGCACCGTAGCGTTTCAGCAGCCCCAGGATGCGTTCGCGCGCGATGTTGCAGCCGGAAATTTCCGCACGCAGATCCAGCGCCACCAGTTGCGGCATGCGCGAGCGCCGGATGTATTCCTCCTCGAGGTCCCGGCGCAGCACGCCTCCTTCCACGATCTTGATCGGCGGGATGCACCCGGCCTCCCAGAAAACGTCCGCGGCCATGGGATTGAACCCGCCGGGCGCGGTTCCGCCCAGATCCCACTGGTGCAGCGTATTGCCCACCCAGCAGAACAGTTTTCCTTCCCAGAAGACCGGCGCGATGACCGTCACGTCCGATTGGTGCGTCGCTCCCACCCACGGGTCGTTGGTCAGAAAGATATCTCCATCTTCGATGCCGGGATTCTCCGAGCGGTGCTCCAGCGTCCATTTCACCGCGGAGCTGGCCGCCGAAGAAAGATACTGCAGGAACGGCCCGAAGATTACGAAGTCGCCCTTTTCATCGAGCAGGCAGGGATTGAAGTCGTGCCCATAGGCGCAAATCGGCGACCCGGAAATCTTCATGATCGTGTTGCCGTGCTCCAGGTTGACGTTCCACATGGCGTGGCGCAGCACCTCGTACGTCACTGCGTCCACCTTCTTGTCCGCTTTTGAATGCAGTTGCAGCTTGGGGTCGATCTTTAGGTCGCGCGGAGGAATGTACGGATAGTTGATGCCGTCCCACGAAACTGTTTTGGATACCATCGCGCGTCTCCTATGCCTTTTCCTGGATTGTCAGAATGAAATTTCCGTACCCATCCACGTGCCCGGCGGTTCCCGGAGGCACCACTACGGTCGTCTCCGGCATCTGCACGATCGCCGGACCTTTCAGCTTCGTCCCCGCGCCCATCTTCGTCCAGTCGTACACCGGCGTCTGTACCCGCTTGCGCAGGCCGCTCCAGTACACTTCGCGGTGCCCGCTGCGCGGGTTCTGCCTGCTGGCCGGGCGCTTCAGCAAGGAAGGCCGGCGGATGCGGCCGCGAGCGGTCACCCGCAGCAGTCCCATCTCAATGCCCGCGCTGGTAAAGGCCGAGCCCTTGCCGTGCAGACGCTCGTATTTCTCGACGAATGATTGCTCGAGCGCCGCCAGCGATTTCGCGGTCAGCTTACCCGGCGGCACGGGCACTTCCACCAAGTGAATCTGCAAGCGGAATTTCATTTCGGCGTAGCGTTCGAGCGACATCTCGTCGCGGCGCAGGCCGTCCCTGGTCAGTTGCTCGATCCCCCGCGCTTCCAGTTCTTCGCAGATTTCATTGATGCGCGCGGCATTGTACGGCGCCACGAACAGTTCCGCTTTTTCGAACACATGAAAGAGGTCCGCCGACTGCACGCCCAGCGCCGACCACGTCGAAGCCGTCGAGCCCAGCGGCACCACCACCTGCTTGCAGCCCAGTTCCCGCGTGTACGTCGCGCAGTGCGCGCCCGCCGCTCCTCCGTAGGCGTACACCACGAAATCCCGCGGGTCGAAGCCGCGCTGCACGGTCATCTGCCGCATCAGCTCGGCCATCTGGAACTCCACGATCTGCACCGCGGCGCTGGCCGCTTCGAGCGGGCTCATTCCCAGTTCGTCCGCGACGGTCTTCATCGCCGCTTGCGCCTTCTCCCGGTCTAGCTTGTGCGTTCCGCCGAGAAAATAGTCGGGGTCCAGATAGCCCAGCAGCAGGTTCGCGTCCGTCACCGTGGGCCGCTTGCCGCCGCGTCCGTAGCAGGCCGGCCCGGGATTCGCGCCTGCCGATTCCGGGCCGACTTTCAGCGTGTGGCTCATGGGGTCCACCCAGATGATCGAACCGCCACCGCTGCCGATCGAAATCACGTCCAGATGCGGAGCGAGCAAGGTGTACTGGTTGAGGGTGGTCTCGCTTCCCGTAATCGCCTGGCCTTCGTGAATCAGCCCCACGTCGAAGCTGGTCCCGCCAACGTCCGACGCAATCACGTTCTCGTGCCCGATGAGCCCGGCCAGGAACTGGCAGGCCGTCAGCCCTCCCGCGGGGCCAGAGCCGATGGTGAACGCGGGTTTGTGCGCCACCTCCGCCGCCGTGGCCACGCCGCCCGAGGACTGCATGATCAGCAGGCGCCGCTGGTAGCCCATCTCCTTGGCGCGCGCCTCGATCTTGCCCACGTAGCGCGACATGATCGGCCCGATGAAGCAGTTGATGGCCACCGCGGCGCTGCGCTCGTATTCGCCCGGTTTATTGATCAACTCGTGCCCGCAGGTCACGTAAATCTCCGGCGCTTCCTCGCGAATCATTTTTTTCACCGCCAGCTCGTGCTCCGGGTGCAGAAAGCCCCACAAGAAGCACACGCCGATGGCTTCGACCTTCTGCGCCAGCAGTTCGAGGATGGCCCGCCGCGCCTCCTCTTCGTTCAGCGGCAGGACCACGTCGCCGCTCCAGTCCACCCGCTCGCTCACTTCGCGGATCAACTGCCGGGGAACAAGCGGTTCCGGCTTGCGGTGCCGCGATACATGCAGAAGCTGCTGAATTGGCAAGCCCGCCGAGCGGCCCACCGAGCGCATCATGATCAGCGCGTCGGCATGTCCCGCCGTTGTGATCAGCCCCACGCGCGCGCCCTTGCGCTCCAGCAGCGCATTCGTTCCCAGCGTCGTCCCGTGCAGCAGCAGTTCCGTGCGCGAGACGAGTTGCTCGAGCGACAGTCCCAGCTTGCCCGCGGCCACTCCCAGCGCGTCGAAGAATCCGCGCGAGGAGTCGTCCGGAGTGGAGAGCGATTTGGCGATGGTCAGCCGCCCTTTTTCGTCGCGCACCACACAGTCGGTGAAGGTTCCCCCGATGTCGATTCCGCAGAAATAGGAAGAGCCTGCGGATCCTCCGCTCTTGCCGCTTGCCTTCTTCTTGGTTTTCGTCGCCATGAGTCTATCCGTCTCCGTGTGCCTTCCGCTTGGACCCGGCTGCTTGTGTCTCCACCACCGGCCAGAAAAAGTCGCCTTCCGTCTTGCCCATGAATTTCCACATCGAGGGCGGTTCGGGCTCCGCCAGCCAGCGGTCCAGCACGCCCTCCGCGGCCTTTTCGAACGCCGTGCGAATCGGCTCACAGTATTGTTCGCCGCCGGGAAGCAGCCTGAAAAAACTCTGCAGGTGGTTCGCGAAGAGGCAGGCGCCGTATTCCGCCTTATATCGCGGCGTCCACTCCGCCGCCTTCTGGTACAACTCGTTCTGCGCTTCCGCGGCGCAGTGCTGAATCTCCGCGACCTCCGCGAAAGGCACCGCCCGCGGCGTTCCATCCGCGCCGCAGGTGAATACACCCTCTGCTTCGATGGCCGGCAGAATATCCGCCGGATCGAACAGCACGCCGCCAAAAACGTCAAATCGCGTGCGCACCCCGCGCAGCTTCAGCGCCAGCGCCAGGTTTGGGTAGCGGTTGCGCGTCTTTGTCCCGGCCCACGGCAGAAAATCGTTCTGCAGGTCGGTGAACTCCTGCACCACGATCTGCGCTCCGTCGCTCGCTTCATAAGGCCCGTGGGCAAAGATGCCGTCGCGCTGCTCGCCGTGCAGAATGAAGCAGTAAAGCTCCAGGGTGGCCGCCAGGCGGCGCAGCGCTCGCCGCTCTTCGTTCGTAGTTGGCCGTAACTGCCCGCGCAACTCCCGAACTCCCTCTTCCGGCAGAATCGCCTGCGTGCAGCCGCCTTGCGCGGGCAGCCACAAACCGTCATTGCGATAAACCGCTGCCGTGCGCCGCCAGAAATCCGCGATGATCCGGGCATCGTCCATCCGCTCGCCGGAAAACGCCTGCCCCGGCTGCAGCCCCGCGTCCAGCAGCAGTTGCTGCCGCGCATTGAAATAGCTGCACATCACAATGGATAGCGTCAGGTAGTACGGACGCGAACACATGCGCTTCATCCGTTTCCCGATTTCCTCGGGGGAGATGCGGCGACAGAGTTCGCTCAGGAATCCCGCTCCCTCTTCGTAAAAACAGTGCCAGCCGATGGATGACCGCCGCGGCACGTCGAACAGCATCGAGCGCAGCGAGGCACGCTTCTCCTGCCGCATGAAACTCTTCTGGCTTTCGCCGAAGAGCCGCATGCTCTCGTTCAGTTCCGTGGTCGTGATGTCGCAGCCTGACATTTCAGACTTTTCATTGGTTACCCGTGAATCGGTGTGTAAATCGGTCCTTCGGTCTTGGCGATGTGCTGCAAGATCAGCGGCGGTTCCGCACCGCTTACCAAGTCCTCCGCGTGTCGCGCCACCGAATCCCGAAACCGTTTGCGCACTTGCGCCCCGAATTCGGCTTGCCGCCCGCAAGGTTCCGCGAAAATGCGCAGCAGGTTGCCGTACAGCTCCGCCCCGTATTCCACGCGATAGCGCTCGTCCCACTCCATCATGATGCCGTAGAGCTTCATCTGCGCTTCGGCGGCCTGCGCCGCCAGCGCCACGCTCTCTGCGGCTTGCAGCGGGCGTAATTTCCCGCCTTCCAGCGCAAAAACCCGTTCCGCTATGATGGCTTGCTCCTCGTCGCGCGGTTCCGTGGTCAGGCTGCCCATCAGCACGATGCGCGCCTCCAGTCCGCGGTAGCGCCGCGCGCGCACCACGCCGTCCACCGGCAGCGGCGCAAGGCTGCGCTGCCACGGATAATAATTGTCGCGGAAGCCGGTCAGTTCCTTCACCACCAGCATGTCCCCATTCGCCAGTCGGTACGGCCCGTGATGAAACACGCCCACGCGGGCCTCGCCGTTCAGGATGAACGTGTACAGCTCCAGCGTGGCCATCATCCGCCGCAGCTTCCGCCGCGCTTCCTGGTCCTCGATTCCGCGCAACTGGCCCGCCAGCGCTTCCGCTTCCTCGGCCGCCAGCGAGGGCATGGTCCATCCCGCTTCGTCCGGGAGGCGCTGGGCATCAGCGCGCGATGCCCGCGCAGCTGTTTCCCAGAACTCCACAACGTGCGCAATTTCCTCGGCGTCGTCCGGCCGGGCCGTCCCGCGCAAAATCGCCTGCTCCCGCCCGTTAAAATATCCCAGCATCAGCGAGTGCAGGTGAATCGCATTGGGCCGCGCCCCGATCCGCCGCATCCCCTGGCCCGCGGCGTGCGCCGAAGTCATTCGCTCCAGCTCCGCCAGCAGGGCGGGGAGCTGCTCGTAGTAGCAGTAGCTTCCCAGAATCAGACGCCCGGGCAGGTTGAACATCGGCGAAGCCATCGTTGATCGCTGCTGCGAACGAAAAAAATGTCGCACGGATTCGCCGTATACACGCAGTTGATCGTTGGCATGCGCGATGCGCTCCATGCTTTCCCGGCGGGGCGGCTGTTTGGCAGCTGGCTGCGTCATCCGCTAACGTCCTCCCCCGGATGGTTCTTCGATCTGGGCGTCGAATCGCGAAGGCCGCCCGGCCAGCGTGGCAAAGGCCCAGTTCATCACGCCGTGGCCGACTCGTTCTGCGCAGCGGTATTCGCCCACGCTGAAGAGCATGTGGTCGCTGCGATGCGGCCAGCGATGCGCCGTGTCCAGGATTCCCTGCGGCTTCCCGGTTAGTTGCACGCTGCGCCCGGTCATGTCCTCGGCTTCGATGCGCACGCTTCCCAGGCTCTTCCAGCGGTGCTCGTCCCAATGCAGATCCACGGTGGCACGGCGCAGCAGTTCGTGCCGCCCGTCGCGGTCCAGATATCCGGTGAGTGCCAGCCGTCCTTCGGTGAACTCCTGAATGGCCACATTGGCGATGAAATCCTGGTCGAAGCCCGCCCACAGGATGGCGTAATTCTTCCATGCCCGTCGCCCGCCCCAGCCCCACATGCGGTCGCGAAAACCCATCGCATTGATCTTGTGCTCCTGATTGCGCGTCCACACCCGCCCGGTGTAGCGCCCGAACTGGTCGAAGTGCTGGCTGCGCTGTTCAGCGGACTGCGCCGTTTCCATCCACAGCCGCGCTGCGGCCCAGCTGAAGGGCGGCTTTAGCGCCGTGAATTCCAGATCGGCTTGTGCGTCGGAAGTGTCGTAGCGGATGCGCCAGCGCGCGTACGGCTCCAGGATCTCCATCCGCATGGGCCCGAAGCACAGCCGCTCCTCCAAAGGTGAAGAGGCCGGCAGGCGGAAATCCATTTTGATTTCGGAATGAATCAGATGCCCGGCGTGGAAAAAGGCCGCGCAGAGATCGCCCGTTTCTTTGTTAGGAAAAACACCCTGGTAGGCCTGAAACTGCACGCTCGATCGGGGATCGAAGAATTCGAAGTACCACGCTTCGCGCCACCACGGATCGCCCGTGGCCGCGTGCAGCCCGTCGTCTTCCGGCCCCAAGCCAATGAGAGGAAACTCACCCATTCCGGCTCCTGCTTTCAACGACCGTATCGAAAAACCGTTCCGTTCGCCTGCGGCCAGCCGCGGGGAAAATCTTTAGCCGCGCGTCCGCTGCTCCAGCACCTCGGCCACGTCCAGCACGCGCGGCGCTTTTTCGCCCGCCACGCTCTTGACGCCGTCCTCCAGCATGACCATGCAGAACGGGCAGGCCACTCCGATGGTTTCCGCGCCGGTGGCCAGCAACTGCTTCGCGCGGTTCTGATTCATCCGCGTGCCGGATTTTTCCTCCATAAAGGAAAATCCACCGCCTCCGCCGCAGCAGAGTGCATTCGCGCGGCTCATTTCGGCTTCCGCGGGCGGCGCACCCTGCCCATCCCCAAGCAGATTCCGCGGCGCGTCGTACACGCCGTTGTAGCGCCCCAGGTAGCAGGGGTCGTGATAGGTCACCGGGCCCTGCTGCGCTCCGCCGTCCGGCTTCAGACGCCCCTCGGCGACCAGCTTTGCCAGAAATTCGCTGTGGTGCAGCACGGTGTAGTTGCCGCCCAGTTGCGGGTACTCATTCTTCAGGCAGTGGAAGCAGTGCGGGCAGGCCGCCACCACCGTTTTCACCTTGAACCGGTCGAGCGTCTGGATATTCTGCTGGGCCAGTTGCTGGAAGAGAAATTCGTAGCCGATGCGCCGCGCCGGATCTCCCGTGCACTTTTCCTCGCGTCCCAGCACCGCGAATTTTACTCCCGCGCGCGTCAAGACCTGCGCGATGGCCCGCGTTACGTCCTGATTGCGTTTGTTCAGGGCACCCGCGCAGCCCACCCAAAGGAGCACCTCGAATTCCGCATCCGGTGTCGCCGCCAGATCCGCCAGCTTCAATCCCGCCATCCAGTCCGTCCGCGAGGCCTGCGCCCCCGGGTAGGGATGCGCGCGCGCTTCCAGGCTGCGCACCATGGCCTGCAAGTCGTCGGGAAATTCCGCGCGCTCCATCACCAGATGCCGCCGCATATCCACGATCTTGGGCACCTGCTCAATCATCACCGGGCATTGCTCCATGCATGCCCGGCAGGTCGTGCACGACCACAGCGTTTCCTCGTGAATGATCGGGCCGACCATCGGGGAAGGGGAGTCGGCGTCAACCGCCGCCCTGTCTGCGTCGATGCTCATCCCATGCATGTATTTCTGTAAATCGAGAATCAGCGCCTTCGGCGAAAGCGGTTTACCGGACAAGTGCGCCGGGCAGTTCACTTCGCAGCGTCCGCATTCCGTGCAACTGTCCAGGTCGAAAAGATCCTTCCAGGTAAACTGCTCCAGCCGGCTGACCCCCAGCCTCTCCGCTTTCTCCAGGTCCAGCGGCTGCAGTGCTCCTCTGGTCCCGAGATTCTGCAGATAGATGTTGGCCGGGCTGGTCATGAGGTGGCGCAGCTTCGAATAAGGCATCCAGGCGATAAATCCAAAAACCACGACGGCATGGAACCACCACACCGCGCGGTGCAGTCCGCGCATCGCTTCCATGCTCAACCCGCCGGCCAGCGCCGCGCCCACCGCGCGCCCCACCGGCGACCACGCGGCCCAGGCGTCGTGCGTCAACTCGATGCGCAGCCCTTCAATCACGAATCCCGTCGCCAGGATCGCCAGGATCACCGCCAGGATCGTCGCATCGTCCCGCGTATCCGGCTTCAGCCGCTTGGCCTTAAAGAGGTAGCGGTGCCCGAAGGCCATCACGATGCCAAGAATCGCGAACGCCCCAAACAGGTCCACCACGAGCGACTGAAACACCAGGTAGAACCACCCCTGCATGATGTGTATGCCCAGATCTTCGTGGAGGAATACGACCGTGGTGGCCAAGAAGAGTACGACAAAGCCCCAGAAGAACAGCGCGTGGAAAATTCCCGCCGCCCGGTAGCGCTTGAGCAGCGTTTGCTGCGAAAATACCTGCCGCAACGCGCGCCCCAGCCGCGCTCCCAGCGGTCCCGTGCGCTCCGTCGGCTGGCCCATGCGCCAGCGTCGCCAGTGCCCGTACCAGCCCCGCGCGAAGATGGCCAGGGAGGCGGCGAAGAGCACATACATCACCCAGATGTGCTTGATGTTGAAATAGACTTCGCGTGTCGGAGTCATTTTCCTTGAGCGGCTCTGTGCTTCTTCACGGCTTCGATCAGCGCGGGAATCATGGTCCGGTAATCCTCGACCACCCCCGCTTCGGACGTCTCGAAGATCGGCGCCTTCTCATCCTTATTCACGGCCACGATGTGCTTGGCTCCGCTGATCCCCACCAGATGCTGGCTCGCTCCCGAAATCCCCACCGCCAGGTACAACTCCGGCGCCACTTTTTTCCCGGTCTGCCCGATCTGCCATGACGCGGGAACCCAGCCCTGGTCGCAAGCCGCGCGCGAAGCTCCTACGGTTCCGCCCAGCATCCCCGCCAGTTCATCCAGCACTTTGAATCCTTCCGCACCGCCCATCCCGCGCCCGCCGCTGATGATGATGCGCGCATCCTCCAGCCGCACCCCTGTGCTGGCCTCCTGCTTGCGCTCCACGATTCTACTCTTGGCCAGCCCCGCATCGAGCTGGACTTCCAACTTCGACGTCTCCGCCGCTGCTCCGGCCTTTCTCTCCAGCACTGCCACCGACCGCGCGCGCATCACCAGCACCAGCGGCGCCTTTCGCGCAATCAACTCGGAATTGGCCTTCCCGCCGTACACCGGCTTGGTAATTTTCACCTGCCCGGCTTCCCCCAACGCTCCGATGACGTCGGTCACCACGGCTGCGCCCAGCTTCTGCGCCAGCACCGGGGCCATCTCCAGGCCGTAAGTGCTGCTCGGGGCCAGGCATACCTCCGCCTGCAACGCCGCGCACACCCTCCTCGCCGCTTCCACCATCATTTCCGCTTGATATTCCGCCAGCCCCGCGTGCTCCACATGCACCACACGGTCCGCTCCATACGCTGCCGCGTCCCCGTCCCAGGATGCTTCCGTCGCTCCGAGGATCACCGCTGTAAGCGTCCCGCCCAGGCCGTCCGCCAGCCGCCGCCCCGCGCTCAATACTTCCGCTTCCGTGCGCCGCAGCCCGCCCGGTGCCACAATCAACAGCGCTACGACGTTCTTCATCCCACTCTCCCGAAACCGCTCCGGCCGCTCCGCAAAGCGCCCGCTCCTCTACAGCACATGCAAATCCGCCAGCTTCTGCGCCAGCCGCGCGGCCTTCTCCTCTACCGACTCCCCGCCGATCACCTGGCACTGCCTCTCGCTCTTGGGAATCCCCAGGCTCGCGAACTCCAGCGCGGCATTGGGCCCATTCATTTCACTGGCTTGGACGCCCAGTTCCGCTGCGCCCCACGCCGGAATCTGCCGCCGGAAGGCCATCATATTGTCTTTGACCTTAGGGATGCGCGGCTGGTTGGCATCGTCATTGGTCACGCTGATTACCGCTGGACCCGCGCATTCCACCGTTTCCCATCCTTCGTCGGTCTGCCGCCGCAGGACAAATGCATCGCCCGCGCGCTTTGCTCCCGCCACCAGGCTCACGAACGGACGCTCCAGTTCTCCGGCCAGCAGTCCGCCCACGATGGCGCCATGCCAATCGCCCGCTTCCCGGCCGCAGAAAACCAGATCCGCCGGCTCCAGTTTGCGCAGGGCCGCGGCCAGCAGCCGCGCCGTTCCGTAAGCGTCCAGGGCAGGGAATTCCTCTTCGCGAACGCGTATGGCCTCGTCCGCGCGCATGGATATCGCCTTGCGCAGCGCATCCACCGCGCTTTCCGGGCCCACGCACAGCGCCGTGATCTTTCCCCCTCCGGCGGCGTCGCGCAGTTGCAGCGCCACTTCCAGGGCGTTCTCATCGAACACGCTGATGACCAGGTTGGCGCTGCCGCGCACCGCCTCTTTCTTTTGGGTATCCACGCGGAAGTCTCCCGGAGGAAGTTCCGGGTCCATGATCTGCTTGAGGCAAACGACGAGGTGCATCGGTGTTCTCGCTAGTGAGGCGCTTGCGCCGGGTGCCGCGGGCCGTTCCCGGCCCCTGGCGCACCCCTGTGCCCGACTCCATCTTACCAAACAATTGTTTGGTAGAGGAAATTACGCACAGGAGAGTAACTGCCCGCCCGGCCCTTGTCAATGGCCCCCGGGCATGCCGCCGCTCCTGGAGTTTACTTCCTCCCGGTGCAGCGGACTCCTCACCTCAGTGTGGTAGGATGACCCCGGATGCGCTTTCGCGCAAGCCTGCAAGGGAGTGCCAGACGGCCATGTCCAGCCCCCAAACACCCACTGCAATTCCACACCTTGCACCCTGCGCAATTGTCCCCGGCCAACTCCTCTTCGCCTCCAGCGGGGTAGGGGAGCGGGAACGGGCCACGGGGGCTCCGGTGGGGGATGAGCGGGCCGCAACAGTTGACAGCGGGCCCGCCATTTGCTAAAAATCACTATCTAACGAACGGTTGTTTGATTCTTGTAACCGTTCCGGCAGGGAAGCAGGCATGCTCGGCAAATTGAGTCACATCGCCATTGTCGTGCACGACCTGGAGGCCGCCATCGGCCGTTTCCGGCAGATGTTCGGCGCGCGCCTCCTGGAACGCGACTTCCTGCCGGAGACCCGCACGGATGTGGCCGTCGTCGAACTCGGAGGCGTACACTTCGAGTTGCTCAGTTCACGCGAGCCGGACTCCAAAGTCGGCCGTATCCTGCGCGAGAAGGGCGAAGGGCTGCATCACCTTTCGTTCGACGTTCCTGGGATCGTGGCGCAAATCGGCCAGTTGCAGTCCGCGGGTGTTAGACTGCTGGACGAAAAGCCGCGCAGGGGCGTGCACGGCCGCCAGATTGCCTTTATCGATCCACGGGAGACCAGCGGCGTGCTGATCGAAATGGTGGAAGAAAGTTCGAAGCAGAAAAGCGAATCGATTCCCGAATAGAAACAAGACTAAGGACAAAGCGCATGACCAAACCCGGAGCCATTGACGTCTGGTGCAATCCCTTCACCCCGGAAGGCATTCAGCATCTCTTTATCGACAACGAAGAAGTCCACTTTATGATGGGCACCCAATGGGGCCGCACCGCTAACATGAAGGGCTACACCGCCGAGCAGTTCGTCGCCAACATGGACCGCCTGGGCATCGAGAAGGTGTGCGTGCCGGCGCTCAAGCAGGCCTTTTACCGCAAGAATAAAATGGGCGCGGACTTCAAATACGAAGATATCGCCAAACTGATCGAAAAATTCCCTGACCGCATCGTGGGCCTTGCCGGCATTAACCCCTTCGAGCGCATGGAGGGTGTGCGTAAACTTGAAAAAGCCGTCAAGGAATACGGCTTCAAAGGTGCGCATGTGCATCCTTTCGGTTTCGGCATTCCCATCAACGGCCCGGAATGGTTTCCTTTTTACGCCAAATGCGCCGAACTGGGCGTCCCGGTGGTCTTCCAGGTGGGCCACTCCGCTGAATTTATGCCCAGCGCCTGCGGCAAGCCCATTCTGCTCGACGACATCGCTCTCTATTTCCCCGAGTTGAATCTCATCGGAGGGCACACCGGCTGGCCCTGGTGCGAAGAGCTGATTGCCATGGCCTGGAAGCATCCCAATGTCTATATCTGCATGAGCGGCCACGCTCCCAAATACTGGGACAAAAGCGTCCTGCACTTCCTGAACAGCCGCGGCATCGGCAAGTGCGTCTGGGGCACCGACTATCCGCTCATCCTGCATGAAGAGAGCCTCTCGCAGATCGAGAAGCTCAGCCTGAAACCGCACGCCAAACAGGCCCTTCTGCACGACACCGCGGCAAAAGTTTTTAAATTTTAGCCGCGTACGGCGGCGGCTCCGCCGAAGGAGCGCCGCCCGGAAAGCCAACGAGTATGGCCGATTACAAATTTTTTCAGCTGGAACGCGCCGCGGGCGTCACCACTGTCTTCCTGGACAAGCCCCCGGTCAACTCTCTCGAAGAACCGCTCTACGTTGAATTCGAAACTCTCTGCGATGAACTGGACAGCGATCCGCAGACCCGCGCCGTGGTCTTCGCCACCAAGAATCCAAAAATCTTCATCGCCGGCGCGGACATCAAGGACATGCAGACCTACCGCTTCGAGCATGACTGGGTCGACCGGAAAATCACCCGCGTGCACGGCATCTTTAACCGTCTCGAAGACATCGCCAAGCCCACCATCGCCGTCATTCAGGGCTATGCTCTTGGCGGCGGCTGTGAATTCGCCCTGGCCCTTGATTTTCGCTTCATGTCCCGCGGCAAAGCACGCATCGGCCTCCCCGAAGTGAACATCGGCATCATTCCCGGTGGCGGCGGTACGCAGCGCCTGCCCCGCGTCGTCGGCCACGGCCGCGCCATCGAGCTGATGATGACTGGCCGCCACCTGGACGCCGATGAGGCCGAACGCATCGGCCTGATTCACCACGCCTGCGACCCCGAGAAAACTCTCTCCGAAGCCCAGGAGTTTGCCCGCCAGCTTGCCGGGCAAGCCCCGGTCGCTTGCGCGCTGATCAAGCAGGCCCTGCGCAAATCCATCGGCATGGGCCGCGAAGACGGCATGCGCATCGAGCGCGAGCATTGTCTCAAGGCCGTCTTGAGCGCCGACGCCCGCGAAGGCATCGGCGCTTTTGTCGAAAAGCGCAAACCGAAATGGACGGGGAAGTGACCTTGCCGGCTCCCGGACAAGTGGCCATTCTCGGCGCGGTGCAAACGCGCTACGAAGCCGGCAAGCCTCACCAGACTTACAACGAACTGGTGCATGAAGTCGTGGACCAGCTACTGACCGAAACCGGCGTAGCTCTTAAGGAAATCCAGTCCATCGTCAGCGCCTCGCAGGATTTCTTCGACGGCAGGACCATCTCCGGCATGGCCATCAACGAAGTCGCCGGGGGCTATCTCAATTCCGAATCCAAGGTCGCCGGAGACGGAATTCAGGCCCTGATCTATGGCGCAGCGCGCATCCTCGCCGGCGCCTATGACCTCACACTTGTCGTCGCTCATTGCAAGGAATCCGAAGGCCAGTTCCATCAGATCACCTCGACCATGTTCGATCCCTATGTGGAGCGGCCCCTCGGCCTCGACGAGCACATTGCCGCTGCGCTCCAGGCCCGGCGCTTCCTGGGCGTTTCCGGCGCCGCCGAAGCCGATCTCGCCGCGGTCTCTCGCAAGAATCACCGTCACGCCATGAAGAATCCCCTGGCTCGGCGCAGCGGCGATTTTTCCATCGAGGAGATTCTCGCTTCCGCGGAAATCGTTTCCCCTCTGCGCGATCTTCTCGCCGGGCCCATTACGGATGGCGCCTGCGCCATTCTCCTCGGCAGCCCCGAGCGCGCCCGCGCCTCGCGTCGCCCCGTCTCCTGGATCGCCGGCATGGGCTCTTCTACCGACGCCTATTGGACCGGCCGCGACCTCGCCGCATCGGCCGCGCTGGCGCAAGCCGCCGAGCGCGCCTTCGCAGCCGCGGGAATCCGCAAGCCTCTCGACGATCTGCGCGTCGTGGAACTCTCGGCGCGCTATGCTCACGAAGAATTGCTCTATCTCGACGCGCTCGGTCTTGGCAACGGCGCAGCCGCGAAGGCCCGCCTGGCCACTGGTGATTTCGACCTCGGCGGCAAGCTGCCGGTCAATCCCTCCGGCGGCGCGCTGACCGGCAATCCCACCTGCGTCGCAGGACTCGCACGGGTTGCGGAAATTCATCTCCAGCTCACCGCCGCTGCCGGACAGCATCAGGTGAAAGACGCGCGCACCGGCCTGGCGCATGGAGCCAGCGGCATTTGCGGCCAGAGCCAGACCGTTGTCGTTTTGCGGGGCGATGCGCCCCAGCGCACATGAGGACCAGCGACCATGCCTCATAAAGTCGGAATCGTGGCCACGGGCCAGACCAAGCACACCGCCAAGCGCACGGACATCAACCTCCGCGAGCTCATCACCGAAGCCGTCACTCGCGCGCTTGACGATGCCGGCCTGCGCATGTCCGATATTGACGCCGTCATGCTCGGCAACATGGAGCCCTTTGAAGGTTTCATGCTTCCCGAACTCTGGAGCGTCGAAGGCTGGGGCGGCCTCGGCAAGCCCGCTATGAAATTCAACACTGGCGGCACGGTCGGCACCAGCACCGCCATTGCCGCCTACTACTTCGTTGCTTCCGGAATCTACGACACGATTCTCGCCGTCGGCTTCGAGAAACAGTCCGAGGGCCATACCCAGACCGCGATTACCACCGTTGGCGATCCGCTCTGGGAGCGCACCATGATGGCTGGCGCCATCGGCAATTTCGCCGTCATGGCCTCCACCTACGTGCACGAAAGCGGTGTCACCGAAGAGCACGCCGCCAAAATCGCCGTCAAATCCCGCCGCAACGCCTGCAACAACGAATACGCCCATCTCCAGATGCCCAACCTTACCGTCGAGGAAGTCCTCGCTTCGCCCTACCTCGCCTATCCCGTGCGCCGTCTGGATTTTTGCCCGCAATCCGATGGCGCCTGCGCGATGGTGCTGGCCACCGAATCGAAAGCAAAAAAGCTCGCGCCGCAGCCCGCCTGGATCAAGGCAGTCGCCACCGCCCATGAGCAGCAGTACATGGGCGACAGCCCCCGCCGCCTCGCCGATATGCGCAGCCAGCGCGCCGCCTCCCAGCGCGTCTATAAGGCCTGCGGCATCTCCGACCCCGTCCGGGATCTCGACGTCGCCGAAATCTACGAAGTCGCCACCTACGCCGAGCTGGCCATGTACGAGAATCTCGGTTTCTGCGCGCCCGGCCAGTCCGGCAAACTCATCGACCAGGGGGTCACCACCATGTCCGGCCAGCTTCCCGTCAATCCTTCCGGCGGCGTCCTGGCCACCAACTGTATCGGCGCCACGGCCATGATTCGCGTCGCCGAAGCTGCTTTGCAGATCATGGGCAAGGCAGGGAAGCGCCAGGTGCCGGGCGCCAATCTGGCGCTGGCCACCGGCTACGGCGGCAATGCCTGGACCGACGCGTTGATTCTGGGGCGCGAGTAACGAGGATCGATCGTGAGCGAGAAGACCAAAAATCCGGCCGCCGGGAAGAAAGCGGAAGGCTTGCGCGTTCCCTGGCTGTTGAGCGTCGAATACGAATATGCCGCCGGGCACTTCGCCACGCGTTTTTTTCAGGAGCTGCGCGACAACGGGCGCATCTGGGGCGTGCGCTGTCCCGGCTGCCAGCGCGTCTATATTCCTCCTCGCCCCGTCTGCGGCATCTGCGCGGGTAAAACCGGCGAATGGGTCGAGGTGGGCGACGAAGGCGTGATTGTCGGCTGCACCGTAGTCAACGTCCCCTTCATCGATCCCATGACCGGCGAGCAGCGCCCCATCCCCTACGGCTTCGCCATCATCCGCCTCGACGGCGCCTCCACCGCTCTCTATCATTTTCTTGAGGAGACCGACCCGAAAAAACTCGGCGTCGGCAAGCGCGTCAAGGCCGTCTTCCGCCCCGAGCGCAAAGGCACCCTGCTGGACATCAAACATTTCCGGTTGCTGGATTGAGGAACGTCCGAGGAATCGATCGATGAGCGAATCGCACTGGATCGTAAAACAGAAAATCGAAATCCCCTTCCACTACACCCCGGGGCCGGCGCTGCTTCGTTTTCTGGAAGGCCTGCGCGATGGCAAGCTCTTCGCTTCCGGCGTGCGCGGCGAATCCCGTAAAACCGTTCCCCCGCTCTCCTTCTGCGGCCGTTCCTGGAAGCCTGCCGACGACTGGGCCGAACTGCCCGGCACGGGAACGCTGGAATCCTTCGCCGTGGTTCCGCATGGAATGGCCGAGTTGCCCCAGGAAGGCGAGCGTATCGTTTTCGGTCTGGTCAAGCTCGATGGCGCGGACACCTGCCTGGCGCATCTGATTCATACGAAAGAACCTGGCAAGCTTAAGGTGGGTACGAAGGTGCGCCTGCGCTGGCGCGCCGAGCGCTCTCCGGGCATCCAGGCCATTGCCGGATTTGACTTGCTCTAAGAAACCGGGCGCCCCGGGGGACGGGACGCAAGAGTAAATTGACGACCGGCCGGTTGTTTGCTAGACTTTGCGTTACCAAACGGTTGTTTGAATTGGTGCCGAGTGGACTTCTCTTTTACCGACGAACAGCAGCAGATCCGCAAGGCCGTCAGGGAATTTGCGCTCAAAGAGATCGCCCCCCACGTCGCCTCCTACGACGCGGAAGGCCGTTTTCCCAAAGACATCATCCAGAAGGCCGCGGGCCTCGGCTGGATGGGCGGCATCGTCCCCCCCGAGTACGGCGGCGCGGGAATCGACTTCACCACGCAGACCATTATCCTCGAGGAAATTTCCCGCGTTTGCCACTGCGTCGCCTGCGCACTCTCCTTTCCCAGCGGTCTGGCCGGTTCAGCCATCCTGCGTTTTGGCAGCGAAGAGCAGAAGCAGAAATACCTCAGGCCGCTCGCGGAGGGAAAAGTGTTCGCCGCCACCGGCGTCACCGAGCCGCACTCCGGCACCGACGTCGCCGCCATGGAAACCACATGCCGCCGCGACGGCGACCACTACGTCTTAAACGGTGCCAAAGCCTGGATCAGTTTCCTCGACGTCGCCGAATGGGTCCTCACCTTTGCCACACTCGACCCCGAAAATCCCCGCAAGGGCATCTGCGCCTTCCTGATCGACCGCAACACGCCCGGCATGACCTTCAAGGCCTACAAGCACAAGCTGGGTTTCAATCCTCTGACCACCGGTGACGTCATCCTCGAAGACTGCCGCGTTCCCGTAAAGAACCGCGTCGGCGAAGAGGGACAGGGAATGCATGTGGCCATGTGCGCCGTGGAAAATGGCCGCCTGGGCGTGGCCGCTCGCGCTCTGGGGCTCGCGCAGGCCTGTCTCGATGAATCCGTGAAGTACGCCCAGGAGCGCATCGTCTTCGATCAGCCCATCGGCAAATTCCAGATGGTGCAGTCCATGATCACCGACATGGTCACCTCCATCGAGAGCGCCCGCCTGCTGACCTACCGCCTGGCCTGGGTAAAGGACAGCGGCGCCAAACAGGCCCGCAAGGACGCCAGCATCGCCAAAATGTTTGCTTCGGACACCGCCATGATGGCGGCCACCAACGCCGTGCAGATTCATGGCGCTTACGGGTGTTCCGGCGAATACCCCGTCAGCCGTTATTTCCGCGACGCCAAGGTGTTTCAGATTGTCGAAGGGCAGAACCAGTTGCACAAGGCTTTGATCGCCGAGTACACGCTCGGTTTCCGACGCGATTAGCGCGCATATAGAGGAGAGAAATTTCATCATGGCGAAATACGACGTAGTCGTGCTGGGAGCGGGCGCCGCGGGTCTGGCCGCGGGAGCGCTGCTTGCCAAACAAGGCAAGAAAGTCATGGTCATTGACCGCGACAAGCATCTCGGCGGCCGCGGCATGGCCGTGCCCTTCGAAGGTTACCGCATGAATCTCGGCGGCCACCTTCTCGAAGACGACGGCTTCGGCATCACCAAGATCATTGACTACATCGGGGGCAAACTCGAACATGGTCTCACCAGCCAGGGCATGCCCATCTGGCACGAAGGCGGCTGGAAAGCCATTCAGCAGCTCTATTCCACCGACAAGAACGAGCTGAAGAAAGTCATCAAGATTCTCTGCGAGACCGACTGGAGCGAATTCGACAAGTTTGATCACCTTCCCCTGCGTGCCTGGCTCGAGAAGCACACCAAGAGCGAAGGCGTTATCGCCCTCTTCGAATACGTGGCCATGGCCGAATGTCTCACCGAAAACTGGTGGGACCATTCCGCCAGCGACAATCTCTACGTCCGCAAGATGCACTACATGCACAAGCGCATCGCCGGATACTCCTGCTGGCCGGTGGGCGGCTGGCACGGCATGTTCCAGCAGCTGGCCGATGGCCTCAAGCGCCACGGCGGCGAAGTGATGATGGAGACCACCGTGCAGCGCGTCATCATCGAAAACCGCCGCGTCAAGGGCGTCATGATCGAGCGCGGCGAACGGGTCATGGCCACCGAGGCCTTCAACTGGGAAACCATCGAGTGCGACGCGGTCATCTCCACGCTGCCCGTCTGGAACGTCCTCAATGTCGTCCGCCAGAAGGATCTTCCTGACTGGTACGTCACCCAGATCCAGACCCTCGCGCAGGACGCCTACAAAGTCTGCTGGGTGGGCATGTACGTCGCCTGCCATGAGCCGATCTTCACCGGCATTCACCCCACGGAACTGGCCCTGTGGTTCGACGCTCCGCACAGCCGCTTGCCTGGGTGGGCCTTTCTCGCCACTGGCTATGACCCTAGCGTCGCTCCTCCCGGCACGCACCTTTATAACTGCGGCTTCGCCTTTCAGGGTACCCGCTCGCAGGAATGGTACGAGCAGAAATTTGCCGACATCGAGAAGGATCTCGAGGCCTTCTACCCGAAGCTCTTCACCAAAAAGAACGTCATCTGGAAGCGCCGCCACTTGGTGGCCAATCCGGCCTTTGGCGTCTTCCAGAAGCCCGGCCTCGTCGGCGTTTTCCGCCCCGATTACACCGCTCCCGGCGTGGATGGCTTGTACTTTGCCTCGGAAACTTTCCGCTCGCGCGGCATCGGCGTGGACCGCGCCGCTCGCGCCGGACTGACCTGCGTCGAAAAATATCTGGGCACGCGCATTCCCGAATTCAAGGACTCGTGGCACGACTGATGCTCCCTGAACGCAAAAGCCTGGTGCTGGACGAGCACGCCGCCGCGGACTGGATTCGCGACGGCATGACCATTGCCATCGGCGGGTTCATCAATTCCAGCCATCCCATGGCGCTCGTCCGCCAGATCATCCGGCGCGGCATCAAGAATCTCACTGTCGTTGGCGCCGCCTCGGGCGGCCTCGATCTCGATCTGCTCATCGCCGCCGGCTGCGTCAAAAGACTCGTCACCACCTACATGGGCGGCGAGCACTACTGCCCGGTGGCTCCCTTCTTTCGCATCGCCGCGCAGAGGGGCGAACTCGATATTTTCGAATGCGATGAAGGAATGTTCTATTGCGCCCTGCGTGCCGCCGCCCAGCGCCTGCCCTCCACTCCCTGGAAGGCCGGCATCGGCACCTCCTTTCCGGAGATCAACCCCGAAATCAAACAGTACAACGACCCCGTCAGCGGCGAACCCATGTTGGCTATTCCCGCCATCAAGCCCGACCTCGCCATTATTTACGCCGCGCATTCCGACGCCTTCGGCAACGTCCAGCACGTGGGTACCGGATTCGGCGACCGCGCCATGTGGCGCGCCGCCGATAAGACTATCGCCCAGGTCGAACGCGTCATTCCCAATGAGGAAGTGCGCAAGAACCCATTGGCCACTTCGCTTGTCGGCGTGGACGCCGTCGTGCGCGCTCCCTATGGCTCGCACCCCTTCGCCGCGCCCGGCTACTATATCGAAGATGGCGAGCACATCCGTGAGTATGTGGACGCCGGCAACGCCTATGCCAAAAAGGGCGACCGCGGACCGATCGAGGCCTATCTCGAAAAGTACATCCTGAAGCCGAAGACGCACGAAGAGTATCTGGAAACCATTGGCATCCGTCGCTTGGTTGCACTGCACGAGTACTGAGAAAGGGAGCGGCTTTGACCGGAACCACCACGCTGGCGAAAGATTTCACCATCAAGGAACTCCTGGCGACGTTTGTCTCCCGCCAGGTGCGCGACGGCGAGCGCGTCGCGGTCGGCGCCGGCCTGCATGTTCCGCGCGCCGGCATCCTCCTCGCTCATCTCACTCGCTGTCCCAACGTCCGCCTCTACGTGGTCATGACGTTCACCAACCTGACCAAAGAGCCCCGCATGGAGCCTTTCTACACCGTCTACGATTACCGCCCCGCCAAATGGGCCGAGGGCTATATCATCCACGATGATTTCCAGGAAGACCCCCGCATTGTCTCGGACACGTTCGTTGTCGGCGGCCTGCAGATCGACAAATTTGGCAATTCCAATCTCATTGGCGTGGGCAAGGACTACAAGCATCTCGATTTCCGCGGTCCCGGAGCGGTGGGCACGCTGTCCATGGCCCATTACGTCGACCGCTACTACCTGTTCGTGCAGTCTCACGACAAGCGCATCCTTGTCGACAAGTGCGATTTTATCTCCACGGTCGGCTGGGGCCAGGGCGGCTCCGACGGCCGTAAGAAACTCGGCATTCCCGGCAACGGCCCGGTTTATTGCATGACCCCTCTGTGCATCATGGATTTCGACGAAACGACCAAGCACATGCGCCTGAAAAGCGTTCACCCGGGCGTCACCGTGCAGCAGGTCGTTGATAACACCGGCTTCGCATTGATCATCCCGAAGGATGTGCCGGTCACCGAAGGGCCGACCGAAGAAGAGCTGCGCACGTTGCGCGAGCGTATCGATATTGAAGGCATGCTGAGAAAGTAGCCGCGGAGAGCCATTGAAACTGTTCGAGCCCATTTCGTTTGCCGGCCTTCGCGTGAAGAATCGCGTGGTCATGCCGCCCATGGGCATGGGCTATTGCCATCCTGACGGCAGCGTCTCCGACCGCGTTGTGAACTACTACAAACAGCGCGCTGCCGGCGGCGTGGGCATGATCGTCGTCGAAAACTGCATCGTGGATCCCGACGTCCTGGGCGTCGGCCCCGAGCTCAATCTCTTCGACGACAAATTCATCCCTGGCTTGGCCCGCGTGGTCGACGCGGTCAAGCCATTCGGCAGCACCATTGGCCTTCAGCTCAATCACATGGGCCGCCAGACCACCCTGGGCAAACCCGTCGCTCCCAGCCCCATCGGCATCTCCGAGCGCGGCCCGGTTCCCCGCGTTCTCGATCAGGATGGCATTCGCTACGTCGTCGATGAGTTTGTTTCCGCCGCGCATCGCGGACAAAAAGCTGGTTTCGAATTTATCGAAATCCACGGTGCCCACGGCTATCTCATCTGCGAATTCATCTCCCCGCTTTCCAACCGCCGCGATGACGACTACGGCGGCGATCCCGACCGCCGCCTTCGCTTTTCCCGTGAGATTGTCCAAGGCATCCGCCAGCTCTGCGGCGAGCGTTTTCCCATCCAGTTCCGCATTTCAGGCAGCGAATATGTTCCCGGTGGGCTCACCCTCGACGATACCGCCTACGTCTCGAAGAAACTCGTCGAATTTGGCGTGGCCTCCGTCAGCGTCTCTGCCGGCAACTGGCAAACCCTCAAATACATCATGGCCCCCATGTTCATGCCCGCCGGCTTGCTTGCCGATGATGCCGCCCGCATCAAGAGCGCCGTCAGCGTTCCGGTCATCGCCGTCGGACGTATTCACTCCGCGGCGCTGGCGGAAAAAATTCTCCTCGACGGCAAGGCCGACATGGTCGCCGTGGGCCGCGGGCTCATCGCTGACCCCGACTGGGCGAAAAAAGCCGAAGAAGGCCACGCCGCGGACGTTCGCCCGTGCATCTCCTGCAACACCTGCGTGGACTACGTCTCGCGCGCCATGGAAGTGAAATGCACGGTGAACGCTGGACTTGGCCGGGAATATGATTTCGAAATCGAGCCCGCCCCGCGTCCGGCGCGCGTGGTTATCGCCGGCGGCGGCCCCGGCGGCCTCGAAGCCGCCCGCGTGGCCCGCCTGCGCGGCCATCACGTTACGCTCGTAGAGCGCGATACCCGCCTCGGCGGCAAGCTGCATCTTTCCGCCGCCGCCCCATCCAAAAAAGAGGTAAACTCCTTTACCGATTTTCTCAGCCGTCAGGTGCATAACCTCGGTGTCGATGTGCGCATGGGAGAACAACTCAACCGCGACACCCTGCTGGCCCTCCAGCCGGAACTCGTCGTGCTGGCCACCGGCAGCGTCCCGGTCGTCCCGCCCATTCCCGGCGCGCAGTTGCCCCACGTCGCCGTGGCCGAAGACGTTCTCCTCGAACGCGTCCAAGTCGGCAAGCGCGTGGTCATCGTGGGTGGCGGCGGAACCGGCTGCGAAACCGCCGAATGGCTCATGGAGCGCGGCCATCAGGTCGCCATCATCGAAATGATGTCCCACATTGGCCTGAACATCGAGGCCATCAGCCGCCGCTGGATGTACTACGAATTCAAGAAATTCGGCGTCAAATTGCTCACCCAATGCCGTGTCCTGCGCATTGAATCCTCCCAGGTGATTTACGCGAACGAGCAAAAACAGGAATTCGCCGAGGCCTGCGATAGCGTCGTCATCGCGCTGGGCTACCGGCCCAACGACAGTATGTCGTTCTGTGAGGACGAAGGCTTTCCCGTTCCGGTCTATCGCGTGGGTGACTGCGAAAAACCCGGAACCATTCTTGATGCAGTCACAATGGGGGCGAACCTTGCGGCGAGAATCTGAACCTGCTATTTCCATCACGCGTCCAGTTCGTGCAAGCAAGACTGCTGGGCCGCGTTCACGCTCCAAATCTGGCAGCCGCATGGAGGAAGTTCTCCATAGCGCCGCAAAAATCTTTTTCTCCAAGGGTTTCCACGGCACCACCATCGAAGACGTCGCCCGCGATGTCGGCATGCTCAAGGGCTCGCTCTACTACTACATTAAATCCAAGGAAGACCTCCTCTATCAGCTCCTCTACTCCGTCATCGAGCAGGGCGATGCCTACATCGCGCAAAATATTGACCCCGCCGGCGATCCCGTCGTCCAGCTGAAGCGCGCCATCGAGGCCCAAGTCGAATACATCATGCAAAACCGTGTCCGCGTCGGCCTCTTCCTCCACGAATTCGATACGCTCTCCGGCAAACGCCAGCACAAGGTCATTGCCCTGATGACCCGCTACAACAACCGCTTTGTCGAACTGGTTCGCCGCGGCCAGGCCCAGGGCAAATTCACCGACGGCGATCCTGTGCTCATCGTTAACGGCTTTCTCGGCATGATCAACTGGATTTACCGCTGGTTTCATGCCGAAGACACCACTGAGCCCAGGGAGATCAAACGCGTTTTTGTCCGCATGATCATGAAAGGCTTGGCCAAGGATTAAGGAGAACCAACAATGAGCAACCCCACTGAAGCGGCACCAGCCGTGGAACTCGGCAATCTCAATTTCGACCTCGGCAAGGAAAAGGATTTTCTCCGCCAGAACATCCGCGCTCTCGTCGAGCGTGAAGCGCCTCCCGAGTACGCCCGCGAAATGGACGAGAAAGAGGAATTCCCGCACAAGGTCTGGAAGGCCCTTGCGGAAGGCGGCTTTCTGGGCATTCCCATCTCCGAAGAGTACGGCGGCGCGAGTGGTGATGTTCTCGATATGACCATCGTCGTCGAGGAACTCTCCCGCCGCAGCGGTTCCATCGGTCTCACTTTCTTCATGTCCAGTTGCTTCGGCGCCAAGACCCTGCAGCTCTGCGGCAGCGAGGAGCAGAAGCGCAAACTGCTTCCCGCGCTGGCCCAGGGTAAGATCATGTTCGCGCTTTCCCTCACCGAGCCTGATGGCGGCACCGATGTCCTCGGCGCCATGAAGACATTTGCCGCCGACAAGGGCGACCACTTCCTCCTCAACGGCCAGAAAGTCTGGACCACGGGAGCCAACGTTGCCGACTATCTCATCGTCGTGGCCCGCACCAACGATAAAGTGGAAAAGAAGGCCGATGGCATCTCCGTATTCCTGGTGGACAAGAACTCCCCCGGCGTCAAGCTCCGCAAGCTGGAGAAGCTGGGCATCCGCGCCACCCAGTCTTTCGAAGTCTTCTACGACAACGTGAAGGTTCCGAAGGAAAATCTTTTGGGAGTGAAGGACAAGGGCTTCTACCAGATCCTCGGCATGCTCAATAACGAGCGCATCCTCACCGCCGCTCTTTGCCTCGGCGAAGCCCAGGCCGCCTTCGATGACGCCCTCGCCTACGCCAAGCAGCGCAAGGCCTTCGGCCGCGCCATCGGGCAGTACCAGGCTATTCAGCACAAAATTTCCTGGATGAAGACCAAGGTCGAACTCATTCGCATGATGACCTACAAAGCCGCCTGGCTGCAGTCCCTCGGCCGCGATTGCGCCATCGAGGCCAACATGGCCAAGCTTGTCGCTGCCGATTTCGGCAGCGAAGTCACCGACGCCGGCATGCAGGTTCTCGGCGGTTATTGCTACAGCCGCGAATATGATATGCAGCGCTACTGGCGCGACATCCGCCTGCACAAGGTCGGCCCGGTCAGCGATGAAATGATCCTCAGTTTCATCGGCGAGCGCCTCGGCCTGCCCAAGAGCTACTAACCAGTGACCGCCAGCCCCATGAAGCCGCTGCAGGGAAAAGTCGCCATCGTTACCGGCTCCGGACGGGGCATCGGCCGCGCCACGGCTGTTGCCCTGGCTGCGGCCGGCGCGCACGTGGTCATCAACGACCTCGATGAAAAACCCGCCGCGGAAGCCTCTGCGGCGGTTCAAGCCGCCGGAGGTGCGGCTGTGGCCGTCCTCGGCAGCGTTGCCTCGCCGGAAGTTGCTGCGGCCCTGGTCGAAGCCGCCATCTCCAGTTGGGGCCGCCTGGATATCGTCGTCAACAACGCTGGGCTGACCCGCGATGCCATGCTGCATCGCATGACCGACGAACAATTTTCGCAGGTGATGGACGTGGTTGTCCGCGGCAGCTTCAATCTCACCCGAGCCGCCGCCTCCCGCTGGCGCGAGGATGCCAAGAAAGAGAAAGTTTCCGGCGCGCGAGTCCACCGCAAGATCGTCAACGTCTCTTCCATCAGCGGCATTCACGGCGCCGTTGGCAACGCCAATTACGCCGCCGCCAAGGCCGCGCTGATCGGCCTCACCAAGGCCTCCGCGCGCGAACTGGCCCCCCTGCTCGTCAACTGCAACGCCGTCGCACCCGGCATCATTGACACGCGCATGACCGCTGCCCGCGAGACCAATGAGGCGCCGGGCCTGGGCATTCCCGCCGAGGTCCGCGACAAGATTCTCGCCCGCATGCCCTTCGGCCGCATTGGCGTTCCCGAGGATGTCGCCAACGCCATCGTCTTTCTCGCTTCGCCCGCCTCCGACTTTATCACCGCTCAGGTGCTGCAGATTGACGGTGGCATGGAATTCATTGACGTGGTGGGCTAAGCGCCGCCATTCCGGGCGAAGCAAGAAACTTCTCCGCTCTTCTTGACGAAGTGCGGAGCCAATGCCAAGTGAAAGGGAAAGCCATCATGCCGAAAATGAAGTTCGATCACGTCTCCTTTCTGGTCCGCGACCTGGACGCCACCATCAAGGACTACCAGGAAATGCTCAACGTTCTGGACCCCGAGCAGGCCAAGCAGATTGTTTGGGGCGAGGGTGTCGAGCAAGGGTACAAGCTGCGCTGGGCTACCTTTGTGAATCCGCACGGTGCGGCCCTACAGTTTTTCGAAAGCGAAAATCCATTTGACCTCAAGCTCCTGGATAAATACGGCGAGCGCGTTCACCACATCGCCTTCACTTCCGACAATATTCAGCAGACCGTTCAGGATCTCGACAAGGCGGGCATTCCCCTCACCAGCAGGGAAGTGTCCGGTCCCAACGATATGCCCTGGCTGAAGTGGACCTTTGTGCCGCCCAAAAAAGCTCACGGTGTTTTAATTGAAGTCGCCACCCGGTATAAAGTGGAGAACGGAAGATGGGTCAAGGA
Source organism: Terriglobia bacterium (assembly GCA_020072805.1). Lineage (GTDB taxonomy): Bacteria > Acidobacteriota > Terriglobia > Acidiferrales > UBA7541 > Acidiferrum. The sequence continues at coordinate 186 of JAIQGC010000009.1, read as the reverse complement.
TTACTAGGCCCCGGCGGGTCACTGCTCCGATGAAAAAGAAGATCTACCCCACGCTCGACGCGGCTGTTGCGGACGTTGCCGACGGCGCCAGCATCATGTTTGGCGGATTCGGCGGCGCCGGCTTTCCCAATAATCTCATTCAGGCGCTGGCCCGCAAGGGCGTGAAGAACCTCACCGCCATCAGTA
>JAIQGC010000008.1 GCA_020072805.1 Terriglobia bacterium | reverse complement strand
CTAGGAGATAACGAGGCAAGGAGGGGATCGGGCGGGGGTGGGACTTGGCAAACACGGGGAAGGATAGCAGGGTTGTGGGAAATGGTTAAGTGAATTGCAGGGAATGGGAGCAATGGGGCGGTGGATGGGAAGTTTGCGGGGCCGTGTGGAGGGCGGGAAGATGAAGAGTTGAAAGTGGAAAGTTGAAAGTTGAAAGCGAACAAGCAATGGAATTTAGAGCCGCACCCTTGAAAACCTAGGGTTCGGCGCCCTCGGTTTGCTTGATGGAGCATGGCTGGGCCGGACTGAGCGAAGGTGGCGAACAAGTCAGTTGGGTTGCGGAGGCGCCTGGAGCATTTTGGCACGCTCTTCAAATTTGGCGGCTTCCTGGGGATGGCCAAGTTTGCGGAGTGTCTTAGCCTGGCTCATAAGCACAGGGACCAGCATGGGACTATTCTCACCAGACCGTTTTTCCATTGAGGCGAGGAGATGGCGGTTGCAGGACTCCAGTTTTTCGGGCTTGTCCCATTGATCGTAAAGACCGCAGAGAGACGCCCAGGACGGGTAGAGGCCGGGGCTGTCTGAACCGAATAAGGATTCGTCAATCTTCAGAGAGCGCAAGAGAAGAGTTTCCACCCGAGGATAGTCCTTCTGGTAGGCAGGGACAGTCGCGAGCATTCGGATACTGCCTGAAACGCGAGCGTTATTTTCTCCAAAAACCTTTTCGTTTATGGCCAGACAGTCTGAAAAAAACTTTCCGGCAGCCGGGTAGTCCTGCTGAAAGAGAGCGTTGGTTCCCAAGGCCTGGAGCGCATCGGCCATCGCTGGGGATTGTGGACCATACACCTCCTGAGAAGCCTGCAACTGGCGTTCGAAGGCCGCATGGGCGCCCGCGAAATCCTTGCGTGCAATATGAAGACTGCCCAGATAGTTGTAAATGGTCACCAACCGTCCATCGTGGGGCTGAATCTTTTCCGCCAGGGCCAGGGCCTCCTGGTAGGTATTCTCCGCCCGATCGAGTTGATTTGTCTTGAGAGCCTGCATGCCCTCCTGCATCGCGGCGTCCAGTTTTTCGGAAGGGCCCACGGAAGCCTCGGTGGCGCGGACTTTGGCATCCAATTCTTTGGCCTCATCGGTTTTTCCGGCGCTCTTTAGCGCGGCGAGGCGTTTTTCCAGTCTGTTTTTTGCTTCCTCGAAACGTTTTTTGGATTCGTTGAGTGCGTACATCACGTTCGGATGGTCCGGCCCTTCCAGCTTGCGCATATCCAGGGCAATGGCCTGATGATATTGAGTGAACGCCCCCGGCCAATCCCCTTCCCTTTCGAGAGCGGCGGCCAATTCCAGGCGAACCGGGGAGTCATTGGAATCGAGCGCGATGGATTCCTGAAACTCGGCAATGGCGCCCTTGCGATCGCCATCGGCGGCCAAAGACCTGCCGTAAAGATCGTGAGCCGTCGGGTTGGCGGGGCCCAGGCGAACGGCGTCGCGCAGTTCCTGGAGGGCGAGGACAGTCTTTCCGGTCTCGAGCAGCACTCTTCCGATGGCCACGTGGACGTCCACGGAATCGGGGTAGAGTTCTTGCGCGCGGCGGTATTCCTTCAAGGCCGCATCGTTTAATTTCTGTTCCTTATAGACACCGCCGAGACCGATGTGAGGGTTGGGGTCGGAGGGATCCATTAGCGCGGCTTTGCGAAACTCTTTCTCCGCGCCGCGCAGATCCCCGGTCTTGTGCATGGCCAGACCAAGGCATTGATGGCAAATCTCCATGCCTGGGGCCATAGCTTCGAGTTCGCGGAGTTCGACGATGGCTTCGGCGTCCAAATTGCGGCGAATGAGAGCGGAGGAAAGATTCTGGCGGACATCGGTGCGGGAGGGATCCACCTTTTTGGTGGCACGATATTCACGGATGGCGCAATCGAGGTCGCCCTTGGCAGCGCAAGAGACCGCCAGATTGAAACGAGCGTCGACGTCCTTGGGATCCAAGGCCACAGCCTTCTGGTATTCGGCAATGGAGCCGTCCAAATCACGTTTTTTATAAAGAAGAACCCCGAGATCATAATGGACGATCTGATAGTCGGGCTTGATGCGCAGGGCTTCCCGGTATTCGGCAACGCCAGCGTCAAATTTCCGCAGGCCCTCGAAAGCTAGCCCTGCGTTCTTATGCGCTTCCGCGTTTTGCGGGGTCAGGGAAAGCGTTTTTTTTGCTTCACGCAAACTATCTTCCGCCTCTCCCAAACGATAGAGAAGATAGCTCATCTTGGTGTGAACCTCGGGAAAGGATGGATCGATTTCCAGCACCTTGGTGTAGGTTTCCAGGGCCATCTCCCATTGCTCATTGCGGCGAAGGAGTTCCCCCATGACGAAACCGGCTTCCGGGCCGCCGTTGGACTGAAGGGCGACGAGGAGTTGCTCGGCGGCTTCCTTGTCCTTATGGGCGGCCATCAGCTTGCCGACCGCCGCCAGGCTCTGGAGCAAATCGGCGGCGACCTTGCTTCCGGGACCCTGGGGGAGGGCGCTGGGCTTGGCTTTGCCGAGAGCGGCAAGGACGAGCGGGGAGGCGTCGCAGTCGGCCAGTTGGGCGCGGTAAGCGCTGCTGAGATTGAAAGACAGGCCGCGGGCGTCGATTTCATGAACGATGTTTTCGGGGAGCACGTTGCCGGCGACGAGGGCGAGGAGTTCGGCGTCGCCGAGAGGTTTTTGTGGGCTTTGCGGGTGAGAGCAGGAAGCGCAAGCGAGGAGCAGGAAAAGGATGGACAGGGACCGGGGGGAAGAGAGCGGCATGGTGCCTCCTGGATGGGGTGCACGTTCATCATAGGGGGGAGATTCCGGGGAGAGGCAACTGCGGGGAGGGGACGTGTCGTTAATGATACTATGCGTGGAAATCAACGCTGGGTGGATAGATTGGTTAGGGAGTGCTGGAGGTGGAGTCTAAACCCGCACCCTCGAAAAGCGAGGGTGCGGCACCCGCGCTTAATTAGCGGTATCGAGTTACTGGTGGGCTGCGGATTTATGGCTTGCGGCGATAGCGGAATTGGCCACTTTGATCAGGTTTTCCTTTGTTTCGGCTTTGATGCTGATGGAATAGTTGAAGCCGTTTTCGGACCAGCCGATGGAGGAGTCGCTGCAATGGGCGCCGCATTCGGAGTCGATGAGGAAGGCTGCCTGTGTCCACGAGGTTGTTTGGTTGTGTGCGGCAGGGTCGATTGGAAGATGAAAGGCAAGATGCCAGGCTGAAGCCTGGCGCTACATAGGACAAGAGGAAGAGCCAGGCTCCCGACCAGGTCGGGATAAATTCCGCCCGGCCTCTACAACGATGGATAATTCGAGCGTTGGGGAGCGGGGTTAGAGGAGGCTGAGGGGGTCCATGTCGATGAGGAGGGCGGTGCGGGGGATTTCGCGGGAATCGGCGTAGGACAGGGCGGATTGGAGGAGTTTGGTCAGGAGGGAACGCTGGGGGGATTTGAGGAGGAATTGGAAGCGGTGCTCTTTTTTGATGCGGGCAAGGGGGGCGGCGGCGGGGCCGAGGATTTTTATGGTTTTGCCGTCATGAGGGGCGAAGAACTGGCCTAGCTGGCGGGACCAGCGGATGGCGTTTTCGAGGCTGGTGTCGCGGATGATGATGTTGGCGAGGGCGGTGAAGGGGGGGTAGGACATCATGCGGCGGAAGTGGAGTTCGCGGTCGAAGAAGGCTTCGTAGTCTTGTTTGGCGGCGTCCTGGATGGCGTAGTGCTCGGGATAGAAAGTTTGCACGAGGACGCGGCCGGGAAGCTGGCCGCGTCCGGCGCGGCCGGCGACTTGCGTTAGGAGCTGGAAGGCGCGCTCGGCGGAGCGGAAGTCGGGCAGGCTGAGGGTGGAATCGGCGGAGACGACGCCGACGAGGGTGACGCGCTGGAAGTCGTGGCCCTTGGCGAGCATTTGGGTGCCGACGAGGATATCGAGGGCGCCGCCGGCGAAGGCGGCTAGGGTTTCCTGGTACTGGCGCTTGGTGCGGGCGGTGTCGCGGTCGAGGCGGGCGACTCGCGCGCTGGGAAATTCGTTGCGGAGGCGCTCTTCGAGTTGCTCGGAGCCTTCGCCGAAATAGTGGAGATACTGGGAGTCACACTTGGGGCATTTCTTGGGGACGGGCTGCATGGCGCCGCAGTAGTGGCATTCGAGGCGGTTGCGCTGCTTGTGGTAGGTGAGGGAGATGCTGCAATTGACGCAGTGGACGGAAGCGCCGCAACTGCGGCACAGAACAAACCAGGAATAGCCGCGGCGGTTGATGAGGATGAGGGTCTGGGTGCCGGCGGCGAGATTTTCGGTGATGCCGCGGCGGAGAACGGCGGAGATGGGGCTGGTGTTATGGCCTTCGCGGAAGTCCTCGCGGAGGTCCACGATTTCGACGGGGGCCATGGGACGGTCCTCGACGCGGCCGGCGAGGCGAAGGAGATCGTATTTGCCCACGCGGGCGTGATGAAAGGATTCCATGGAGGGAGTGGCGGAGCCGAGGAGGACGGCGGCTTTTTCGAGTTTGCCGCGGACGATGGCGACGTCGCGGCCGTGATAGCGCGGGGTTTCTTCCTGCTTGTAGCTGCTCTCCTGTTCTTCGTCGACGATGAGCAGGCCGAGATTTTCCACGGGGGCGAAGACGGCGGAGCGCGTGCCGACGACGACGCGGGCTTCGCCATTGCGCACGCGCCACCATTCGCGGGCGCGTTCGACGTCGCTGAGGGCGGAATGGAGGACGGCGACGCCTTCGAAGCGCGCGCCGAACCAGGAACGGCAGAGGCGGCCGATCCAAAGGGTGAGAGCAATTTCGGGGACGAGGACGATGGCGGTTTTTCCGCGGGCGAGGGTTTCCTGAATGGCGCGGAGATAGACTTCGGTTTTGCCGCTGCCGGTGACGCCGAAGAGAAGGCTGACGCCGAATTCGCCGGAGTCGAGGCGGGCGCGGACGGCGGCGACGGCGGCGGCCTGGCCGGGATTGAGATCGTGGGCGGGGGGAGTGAAGCCGGCGTCGAAAGGGTCTTCGCCGGGGTCGATAGGCTCTTCCCAGGATTCGAGGAGATTTTGCTTGAGGAGGCGATCAATCACCGAACGAGTGACGTGAGCGGCGCGGAGGAGGATGGGGAGAGGGAGAGGGCCGCGTTCGACCTCGAGGATTTGGCGGATGCGCTCTTCTTTTTCGGCGAGGTGAGTGAGGGATTCGGCGGCGCCGGATTTCCAGGCGATGACGCGGTGCATGCGGCGTTTGCTGCCAACGACGGCTTCCTGCAATTGGAGAAGGTTGCGGCGGAGGAGGCGGGCGGCGGCGGATTTTTTTTCTTCGGGCTTGGGGAGCGCGGCGAAGCCGTGGCGTTTTTCGGCGCGGCCGAGTTCTTCGAGGAGGTCGAATTCTTCGGCGGAGAGGCCGGATTCGAGGCCTTCGGCGAGGGCGGCGTGGCCGGCGGGAGTGAGGCGCAGCTCCTGGCGGGAGCGGAGTTCGGTGAGCGGAGGAAGCATGGCGCGGAAGACTTCGCCGGGAGGGGCGAGGTAGTAGCTGGTCATCCACTGGCCGAGGGCCATGAGGGGAGCGGGAAGAGCGGGAAGAAGATCGAGGGACTGGGAGATGGGGCGGACTTTGGCGGAGGCGGGAGGCTGGGTACCGAGGGTGACGACGACGCCGACGAAGGTGCGGCGGCGAAAAGGAACGAGGACGCGGGAGCCGGGGCGGAGGGACTCGGCCATTTCCGGGGGGATGGCGTAGGTAAAGAGCGAGGGCAGGGGAACGGGGAGAGCCACGTCGCAGTAGAGTTCGTTCATCGCGCGAAGTAGTGTAACAGGTCGAGCGGGGTTGAGATGATGGTGAAATTCGAAACCGAAGAGAGATTCCTCCGCTCCGGGGCGGCAAAAAGCGCCGTCCCTCCGGTCGGAATGACACGTTTTCTTATTTGTTTAGATGATCCGGAACAAACTAGGTTCGGGATTCAGAATGCACGGGTCAGCGGCTGACGAAGAAGACGCCGGCGAAGATGAGGGCGATGCCGGACCACTGCCACCAGGCGAGCTTTTCGCGGAGGAAGGCGGCGGCGAGGGCCACGGTGACGGCGCCGTAGAGGGAGGCGAGAACGCTGACGACGGAGACCTGGTCAAAGAGGATGCCGACGTTGGTGCAGACGAAGGCGGAGGTGTCGAGCAGGGCCATGCCGGAGACAAGCAGCACGAGATTGCGGCGGGAGAAGGGAGCGGGGGACGGAGCGCGGCGAGGCCAGGCGAAAACCAGGACGGAGGAGAGGAGCATGCTGGAGAGGCGGATCATCCAGACCGAGGCGGGACCGCCGACGCGGGGAACGACGCGGATGCCGAGCAGCCAGAAGAGGACGCCGAAGCCGAGAGCGGCGCAAACGGCCCAGAGGATGGCGGTGCGGGAATTATTTTGCGTGGGCGGGGGCGGGCCACCGGGGGAAGGATTGCGAGGAGGAGCGGAGCTCATGGAGGCTAGAATGACGCCGGCGACGGTGAGAGCGATGCCGACTGCGCGGAGGGCGGACAGATGCTCGCCGGTGAGAAGGGAGAGCAGGACGGTGAGGGCGGGATAGCTGGAGGAGACGGGAGCGACGACGGAAAGTTTGCCGATTTCGAACGAACGGTAGAGGGCGAACATGGCGGCGGTGTTCAGCAAACCGGCGAGAGAGCCCCAGGCCCAGGGAGTCCAGCCGGAGCCGTCGTGAAGATGGCCCCAGCCACCGAGGAGAGGCAAGGCGAGAGAGAGGAAAAGGAAACCTCCCGCCTGCATGTAGAAGAGGGTGCGGAGAGCGCCGATGCGGTGGGTGACGAAGCGGGCGAAGAAGTCGGCGGTGCCCCAACTGAGAGCGGCGACGAGGCCGAGGAGGATACCCATGTGGGGTTAGGCCTGCTTGCCTTTTTTGGGGGCCAGGCCGAGGACGGCCATGACTTTTTGCAGGTCCTTCCAGACGTCGCCCTTGGCGGCGGGATTGCGGAGAAGATAAGCGGGGTGATAGGTAGCCATGAATTTTGTGCCGCGGAACTCCTGCCATTGGCCGCGGAATTCGGAAATGCCGCGTTCGGTCTGGAGAAGGGCGCGGGCGGCGGTGGCGCCGAGGGCGACGATGACCTGGGGACGGATGGCGTCAATCTGGCGGAGGAGGAAGGGAGAGCACATGGCGACTTCGTCCTTTTCGGGAGGGCGATTTTCGGGGGGACGGCATTTGACGACGTTGCCGATATAGACGTCCTGACGCTGAAGGCCCATGGCTTCGATCATCTGGGTGAGCAGTTTGCCGGCGCGGCCGACGAAGGGGAGGCCCTGAGCGTCCTCATCACGGCCGGGGCCTTCACCGACGAACATGAGCTTAGCGGCGGGGTGGCCGTCGCCGAAAACGATTTTATTGCGTTTTTCGCAGAGGCGGCAGAGGCGGCAGTCGGGGCCGATATCGGCGCGGATTTTTTCGAGGGTGTCGTTGGGAATAGCGGCGGAGAAGAGCGAATCGGCCGGGGGAGAGAGGGTGGCGCTGGATTTCGGAGACGCGGGAGCGGCGGAGCGTTTGGCCAAGTGTTCTTCTTCCTTTTCCGGGAGAGCCGGGGATGGGGATTGAAAATCGACGGGAGATTCGAAAGTGGTTTCTCCGGCAGCGGGATTGGGGCTGCGGCGGAAAAAGAGACGGATGCCGAGGTCCTCATAGAAGGAGAGGCGCTGGGCGAGCATGGCGCGGAGCTGCGGGGAGAGAGGAGCAGGCATGATGCGCTAACCAGCCGAACGGCGGGAGGCGGAGGCGGTGTGGGGGAGCGAGCGGAGGCGTACGAGTTCATCGAGGATGCGCTGGGCGGCTTCGGACTTGCTCATCAGGGGGAGAGGAGTTTCGCGATTGTCGCGGGAGAAGAGAGTGACGATGTTGGTGTCGAGATCGAAGCCGGCGCCTTGGGCGGTGACGTCGTTGGCGACGATAAGGTCGGCATTCTTGGCAGCGAGCTTCTTGCGGGCGTTTTCGGCGAGGTGATCGGTTTCCGCGGCGAAGCCGACGAGGAGGCGATCGGCTTTGTGGCGGGCGACATCGGCAATGATGTCGGGAGTGGGTTCGAGTTCGATGGTGAGGGGGGCCTTGGTGCGCTTCATCTTGTGGGCGTGGCGGGCGGCGGGGCGGTAATCGGCGACGGCGGCGGCGAAAATGGCCACGGTGCAGGAAGAAAAGGAGGCGAGGACGGCTTTGTGCATTTCTTCGGCGCTGCGCACGGGGATGAACTGGACGCCGTCGGGAGCGGGGAGAGCGGTGGGGCCGCTGACGAGAATGACTTTGGCGCCGCGGCGGGCGGCGGCTTGGGCGAGGGCGTAGCCCATTTTTCCGGAGGAGCGGTTGGTGAGATAGCGGACAGGGTCGAGGTCTTCGCAGGTGGGGCCGGCGGTGACGAGGACGGTTTCGGTTTCGAAATCGCGCTTGAGATGGAGAGCGTCGCGGACGGCGGCGAGGATGTCCTCGAGTTCGGCGAGGCGGCCCTGGCCGGTCATGCCGCAGGCGAGATAGCCTTCGCCGGGTTCGACGATGCGGACGCCGCGGGCGCGGAGCATTTCGATATTTTCCCGCGTGGCAGGATGCTGCCACATATTGACGTTCATGGCCGGGGCCACGACGACGGGAGCGGCGGTGGCCAGGAAGAGAGTGGAGAGGAAATCATCGGCGAGGCCGCGGGCGAATTTGGCGAGGATATCGGCGGTGGCGGGAACGACGAGGAGAAGATCGGTGCGCTGGGCGACGGCGATATGTTCGACGGCGCTTTCGAGATTGGCGGAGCCGGAGGTATCGCGGGCGAAGAGGTCGGTAATGACATTCTGTCCGGTGAGAGCGGCGAAGGTGAGGGGCGCGACGAATTCGCGAGCGGCACGAGTCATGACAACTTGAACGGAGAAGCCATCCTGCTGCAAGCGGCGGGCAAGTTCCGCGGCTTTATAAGCGGCGACGCCGCCGGTTACGCCCAAGGTGATGCGCATGGCGTCTCCAGTCCGGGCTACCTGCGGCGCCGGGCTTCCTTCTCTTCCTCAGTGACCATCTTGGGGACTTCGAATTCGAGAAGGCTGAGGTCGAGTTCCTCGGTGGCGATGCGCGTCGCCTTCTGAGTGCGGGGGTTTTCCAGGAGCGGCGGAGCGCCGGCCATCAACTGGCGAGCCCGGCGGGCCGCAACGACGACATAAGCAAACTGACTTTCGGGAGCTTTTGTCTGCACGCTCATCTCACCCTTTTCCTCCGAACGAGGTTAGAAGACTCTGGACCCGGCCGCGGTTGCGCGCACTGGAGCAGCGCAAGGCCGTTACAATCGCCTGAACATCCCGCCCGGCGCGCTCGACATCGTCATTGATGACGCAATAATCATAATACTTGCCGAACGCCTGAATTTCATCCCGGGCCTGAGCCAAGCGCCGCTGAATCTCTTCCTCGGCATCCTGTCCCCTGCCGCGAAGCCTGCGCTCGAGTTCCTCGCGCGAGGGGGGCAGGATGAAGATGCCCACCGCTTCCGGCAGCTTCTTCTTTACCTGAGCAGCCCCCTGTACGTCAATTTCCAGGACCAGGTCTTTTCCGGTCTCGCGGGACTGCACGAGCCATTTGCGCGGCGTGCCGTAGGAATGCTTGCCGAAAACGCGCGCGTACTCAAGAAACTCATCCTCGCGGACCATGGCCTCGAACTGCTCTTCCGTAACGAAATCATAGCACTTCCAGCTGCTCTCAGTCGCGCGGCGGGGGCGCGTGGTACAGGAGACCGAAGGCATGGTGCGATCCATATCGAGGATGCGCTGCATGAGGGTGGACTTCCCGGAGCCGGAAGGACCGGAGACGATCAGGACGAGAGGATTGATTTCGATCGTGGGGTTCATTCGATGTTCTGCACCTGTTCCCGAAGTTTTTCGATCTCCGCTTTAATTTCGAGGGCCAGGCCGGTGATGGCCAGGCCTTCGCTTTCCACCCCGGGAGTCTTGGAGAGGAGGGTGTTGGCCTCGCGGTGCATTTCCTGGAGAAGGAAGTCGAGTTTTTTGCCGGCCTCGCCGCCGCCCTCCAGGAGGCCCGTAAATTGTGTCAGATGACTGCGCAGGCGGTCCAGTTCCTCGCTGACGTCGCCGCGCTCGGCGAGGAGGGCGGCCTCCTGAGCGAGGCGCGCGGGTTCGATGCCGGCGCCGGAGAGGAGTTCCTTGAGTTTGGAATCGAGACGGCGGTGGAAGGCGGGTTGGAGCTTGACGGCGAGTTCACGGATTTGCGCAGCATGTTCACCGATGCGCGCGGTGCGCGCGCGGAGATCCTCGGCGAGATGGCGGCCCTCGATGCGGCGCATCTCGTCGAGCTTGCCGAGGGCTTCGGTAAGGCAGGCGGCGAGGGATTTGCCGAGGCGCTCCTGTTCTTCTTCGGATTCGGGCAGAGCCGGAGTGACGCCCAGAACCACGCCGGGAAGGCGGAGGATGCCGGCGACATCCACGGAAGCAGCGGCGGAGGTCTGCAGGCGCAATTCCTCGGCGGCGCGCAGATAGCCGGCGGCCAGCTCCTGATTGATGCGCAAGGGAGCGGCGGCGCCGGGGAGAAAGCTGGCGGAGACTTCGACGTGGCCGCGCTGAATTTTCTCGCGGACGGCCTGGCGCAGAGCGGATTCGTAGAGATCGAAGCCCTCGGGAAGGCGGAGCTTCACGTCGAGGAAGCGGTGGTTGACGCTCTTGACGCTGATGCGGATGGACCATCCGGCGTATTCGGAGCGCGCCTGGGCGAAGCCGGTCATGGAAACGCAACCGCGGGGAGATATCGAAGGATTGACTGGCTGGGTCATGTGGCGGTGGAAGGCTCCGTGAGGCCGTCGCGCTGGTCGGGCGAGGGGGCCAGAGTTTCATCATCGGCGAACTGGAGATCGCAGAGGCGGGCATAAAGGCCGCCGCGGGCGAGAAGGTCGGAGTGGGAGCCGGATTCCCGAATGAGGCCACCATCGAGAACGAGGATGCGATCGGCGCGGCGGATGGTGGAGAGGCGGTGAGCGATGACAAAGGAGGTGCGGCCGGTCATGAGGTTGGCGAGAGCCTGCTGGACGAGGCGTTCGGATTCGGCGTCGAGTTCGGAGGTGGCTTCGTCGAGAATGAGGATGGGTGAATCCTTGAGGATGGCGCGGGCGATGGCGATGCGCTGGCGCTGGCCGCCGCTCAGGCGCTGGCCGCGTTCGCCGATCATGGTGAAGTAGCCCTGGGGAAGTTCGGCGATGAAGTCGGCGGCGAGAGCGGCGCGGGCGGCGGCATGGACCTGCGCTTCGGTGACATTGGATTGCCCGTAGCAGATGTTGTTCCATACGGTGTCGTGGAAGAGGATATTTTCCTGGGTGACCATGGCGATCTGGGAGCGCAGGGAGCGCAGGGAGAGTTCGCGAACATCTCGGCCATCCAGGCGCAGGGAACCGCTGGTGACGTCATGAAAGCGGGGGATGAGGTTGACCAGAGTGGTTTTTCCGGCGCCGCTGGTGCCCACCAGGGCGATGACTTCACCCTTGCGGGCGGTGAAGGAGATATCGCGGAGGATGGGAGCGGATTCATAGGCGAACCCGACATTCTCGAAAACGATTTCGCCGGCGAAGCGGCCGAGGGAATGGGAGCCGGGAGCATCGGCGACTTCCACCGGAAGATCGAGGAAGGAAAAGATCTGGAGGCTGGCGCCCTGGGCGGCCTGAAACTGCTGATAAACGTAGCCCATGCGCTTGACCGGGCCATAGGCGCTAAACATGGCGTACATGAAGGCCAGGAACTGGCCCTCGGTCATCTGGTGATGGGAGATGAGGCCGCGGGCATAGAGAAGAAGAAGAGGAATGACGAGAGCGCCGAGCAAATCCATCAGGGGAGAGGTGATGGCGGCGGCGCGCACCCAGCGCATGGACTCCTTGAGGAGGCGCTTGGCGACCTGGGCGAACTTGTGAATTTCGAAATCCTCCATGCCGAAGGCTTTGACAATGCGGTTGCCGGAGGTGGTTTCCTGGAGGATCTGGCTGAGGTCGGCGAGGCGGATCTGGGTATTTTCGGCGGAGCGGCGAATTTTGCGGCCAAACTTATTGACGGGGAGAAGGACCAGGGGAAGCAGTACGGCGGCGCCCAGGGCCATTTTCCAATTGAGAATGAGGAGGACGGAGACGAAAGCGAGAAAGGTGAAGCTTTTCTGAAAGAGGTCGGCGAGATACTCGCTGAGAGCGACGCGAGTGCGCTCGACGTCGTTGATGGCGGCGGAGATGATCCGGCCGGTGGAATTTTTCTGAAAGAAGCCGATGGGCTGGAGGATGATCCGGGAAAAGACGGCGTTGCGGAGGTCGGTGACGGCGGCATGGCCGATATATTGAATTTGCGTTGCGCCGAGATATTCAGCGAGAGAACGGACGGCGCCAATGAAGAGGAAGGCCAGGGCGAAGATGGTGCCGACATTGTGGATGCTGGCGGGGAAAAAATTATTCAGATAGATGACGCGGCCGGACCAGGGAAGAGTGACCAGGGGCACGCTGCTGCCAAAGACGCCGGGCTTGAGGACCTGGTCAAAAGCGGGCTTGACCATGAGGGCGACGAGACCTTCAGTGAAAGCCACGATAGCCAGCAACACGACGCCGATGAGCAGGCGGAACAGGTAGGGGCGTACGTAACTTAAAAGCCGCCGCAACTGGGGTGAGATGACCGAAGCCACGTCCATCCGTCTCCTGAGGTAACAGTAGGTACGCTAAGCGCGGCGCGGCGGCGTGTCAAGTTGCCGCGGGCCGGCGGGGAGGGCGGCAAAGGCCGCGGAGTTACTTTTCGACGTCGCGATGAACGACCTTGGAATCGAAACCGCGGGCGGCGAGGCGCGCGCCGATGGCTTCGCCGAGAGCGACGGAGCGGTGGCGGCCACCGGTGCAGCCGATGGCCACGGTGAGATAGCTTTTGCCCTCGCGGATGTAGTGAGGGATGAGATAGACGAGCAGGCCCTCGATGCGCTTGAGGAATTCCGCGGTCTGGGGGAATTTCTTCAGGAAGCGGACGACCTTGGGATTTTTTCCGGAAAAGCGGCGCAGGGCGGAGACGAAATGGGGATTGGGGAGAAAGCGCACGTCGAAGACGAGGTCGGCGTCGGTGGGAATGCCGTAGCGGTAGCCGAAGCTGACGACGGAGACGAGCATGGGATGGCGGCCGGGATTCTGAAAGCGTTTGGTGATGAAATGGCGGAGTTCGTGAACGTTGAAGCGAGTGGTGTCAATGACCACGTCGGCGAGCTTGCGAATGGGCTTCATCAAGGCGCGTTCGCGGAGAAGGCTTTCGCGGACGGAGGAATCCTTGCCGAGGGGATGGGGGCGGCGGGTTTCGCTGTAGCGGCGGAGGAGGGCGTCCTCGCCGGCTTCGATATAGACGAGAGTGATGGGAAAATCGGCGCGCAAGCGGCGGTAGAGTTCAGGAAGTTTTTCCAGGCGGGCGCCTTCGCGGGCGTCAACGAGGAGAGCGGCGCGGGTGAAATCGCCGCCGCTCTGAGCGTGGAGTTCGGCGAAGGAAGGAATGAGATCGACGGGGAGGTTGTCCACGCAGTAGAAACCCAGGTCCTCGAAAGTGCGGAGGACGGTGCTCTTGCCGCTGCCGGAGAGGCCGGTGAGGATAACCAGTTGGCGGGAAGCGGGACTGGGAGACTTAGCCACGGCGCGGCCTAGGCCTTCACGCGGCGCTGGTGAGTGCTGGGGATGCGCATGTCTTCGCGGTATTTGGCGACGGTGCGGCGGGTGACGCGGATGCCGGCGTCCTCGAGTTTTTTGGCGATCTGGTCGTCGGTGAGAGGTTTGGCGGAATCCTCCTCCTCGATCATTTTTTTGACGACGCGCTTGAGAGTGAGCAGGGACATGCCGCCGCCCTCGGGGCCGTTGACGGATTCGGAGAAGAAAGAGCGGAGTTCGATGACGCCCTGGGAGGTGTGGGCGTATTTGCTGGCGACGGCGCGGCTGACGGTGGAGGGATGAACGCCGACTTCCTCGGCGACTTCCTTGATCATCATGGGCTTGAGGGCGTCGGGGCCGTGGTCGAGGTAATCGCCCTGGCGGGCGATGATGGACTGGCAAACGCGGAGAATGGTGTGTTTGCGCTGCTCGATATTTTTCAGGAGCTGAATGGCGGCGGTGAAGCGCTCCTTGACGTAGTTGCGGACTTCGCGGTCGGCGGCATCGCGGGCCAGGAGGCGGCGGTAGGTGGGGCTGAGGCGGAGCTGGGGCATGTCGTCTTCGTTAAGGAAGACCTGCCACTGGTCGTCCACTTTGCGGAAATAGACGTCGGGCTCGACGAGACGGGGCTCGGTTTTGTTGTAGCGGAGGCCGGGGCGGGGATCGCAGCGTTTGATGACGTCCACGGCGCGCTTGACGACTTCGACGGGGCGGTTGAGGATGCGGGCGATTTCCTTGAGCTGATTGGACTGCACGGACTTGAGATGCTCGGCGACAATCTGCTGGGCCAGGACGTTTTGCGGGTCGAGGGCCTTGAGCTGCAGCAGGAGACATTCGCGCAAGTCGCGGGCGCCGACGCCCAGGGGGTCAAACTCCTGGACGACGGCGATGGCGTCTTCGATATCATCTGCGGAGTATTGGCCGTCCTGGGAGAGTTCTTCGGCGCTGGCGGTGAGGTAGCCGTTTTCATCGAGGTTGCCGATGATATTTTCGGCGATTTCGCGGACGGGGTCGGAGCAGATGGTGGCGCTGAGCTGCCAGGTGAGGTGCTCGCTCAAGCCGGCGGGAGAGGAAAGAAATTTTTCAAAGGAGGGGCGCTCGGAAAACTCGTGCTCCTGGGATTTGCCGCCGTCGCCGCCGCTATCGAGGTATTTATTGAAGAAGCTGCCGACATCGAATTCGTCGAAGGGGTTGGCCTCGGGCTTTTCGGGGATTTTTTCGGTTTCCTCCTTCAGGAAAGTTTCGTCGCTGTAGTTGTCGGTGACGGTGGGCTCGTCGGTGAGTTCTTCGAGGACGGGATTGGCGATCATCTCCTGATTAAGCATCTCGCGAAGTTCAAGACGGTTGAGCGCAAGGACGCTGACCATCTGGACGAGGCCGGGCGTGAGAATCTGCTTCTGCGCGACCTTGAGATTTAGCTTGAGGCCTTGCCAGCCCATAAACGAATCGCCGCTCCTAGTTCAGGCGAAATTGATCCCCGAGATAAACACGGCGGACTTCCGGGTCGGTGCTGAGGACCTCGGGAGTGCCCGTCCTGAAGATTTTGCCACGATTCAGGATATAAGCGCGATCGGTGACGTTGAGAGTTTCCCGGACGTTATGGTCGGTGATGAGGATGCCGATGCCGGAGCGGCTAAGGCCGCGGATGATTTCCTGGAGATCCTTGACGGTGAGAGGATCGATGCCGGAGAAGGGCTCGTCGAGAAGGATGAAGGCAGGCTGGAGGGTAAGGGAGCGGGCGATTTCGAGGCGGCGTCGTTCGCCGCCGGAGAGGGAGTAGGCGCCGTTGAGGCGGACAGTGGCCAGGCCCATCTGGGCGAGCAATTCCTCGAGGCGATCGCGCTGCTGTTCGGGAGTGAGGGGAAGAGTTTCGAGGACGGCAAGGAGGTTTTCCTCGCAGGTCAGCTGGCGGAAGACGGAAGGCTCCTGGGGGAGATAGCTGATGCCGCCGCGGGCACGGAGGTACATGGGAAGGTCGGTGATGTCCTGGCCATTGAGGAGGACGTGGCCGAAATCGGGACGCGCCAAGCCCACGAGGATGGAGAAGGTGGTGGTTTTGCCGGCGCCATTGGGACCGAGTAGCCCAACGACTTCGCCCTGACCGATCTCCAGCCTGACATCGTCAACGACCTTGCGTCCACGATAGGTCTTGCTGATCTCAACGGCCTGAAGCTTCAACATACCTCGTCATTTCTCGACTCGGTGTTTGGTGAGAGTGCGTGAACCTTTTTCAGATTCCACGATGATCGTATCACTGGCCAAAAAGAAGGTCAATTGACGGCCGGTGGTGAGGCCGTATTGGGGGTCGGAGAGGGAGGGACTGCCGCCGGAAAGGACGAATTTGCCCTCGGCGGCGGAGTATTCGCCGCGCTCGGCGGAACCGCGGCGGGCGCCCTGCTCAATGAGGACGCCTCCGGTAGCCAGGGCGCGGGCCACCTGGCGCGCGGAGCGATTGGCGGAAGGGGCTAAAAAGAGGTCGAGCGCGGCGGACTGGATTTTTTGCGTGGCGGACTGCGCGAGAACCTGGCCTTCGGCGTGGGCGCGGCCTTCGGCGTCCTGGTAGGAGAGAGAGCCGGCCTGAACGCGCCAGACGGCGGAGCGGGACTTGGCGGAAGCGGCGGAGTTGGGGGAGAAGGCGGCCTCGGGGAAAACGGCGCGGACATGGCCGGTGGCGAGGAGCCGGCGCTCGTTCTTTTGCAGTTCGATGGAGTCAGCGTCGAGGACGGAGGCGCCCTGCCAGAGGCGGGCGTGGCCGGAATAGAGGGCGCGGGCGGTTTCGAAATTGGCGAGGAGATGGTCGGCGGTGAGGTTTGCGGGTGCGGGGGCGAGCTGGACGGCGCCGGAGTCCGGGAGCAAGTCGCTCGATTGCACGCCGCCTTCGGCGCGGAGTTCGCCGGTGGACTGGAGGAAAGTGATGATGCGGGCGGTGGTTCGCATGGCAGCGTCGGCGACCACGGCTTTGCCGGAGAGTTGCGCGGATTGCGCGGCGCGATCAAAGACGGCCTTGGCAGCCTGGGCGGTGCGGGCGGCTTCGCGCAGGAGGACGTCGCCGTTCAAGGTGATTTCAGACCAGTCGCCGCGCGGATCGAAGCGGGCGGTGGCTTGCCTGGCGGTGGCGGTCTGTTCGGGCTTGCCCGTCAGGGTGCGGGTCATCTGAACGTTGCCGGTGGCTTCGGCGGAGGCCATGCGGGGGGAGGAGTTTGCGGCGGCAGCGACGGGCTGGAAGTTGACGCGGAGCTTATCGGAGCGGAGGCGGGTAGAGCGGGCGATGGATGGCGAGGTTGCGGAAGATTCTTCCCAGTCGAGCGCGGCGGGGGCCAAGGTTTCGGCGGACTCGAGCGAGGTAGAGTTGCCGGTGCGGGAGTGAGCGAAGTTGAGGCGGAGGGAGTCGGTGCGCAGGCGGCGGGCGGTAGTGACGGTGTTGGTGAGTGGCGAGCGCGAGTTCACGGTGACGGCGCCGGCCAGGGCGAGCTGCCGGGGCGCGTGAGTGTCCGGAGAGTAGGAGAGGTCGAAAGTGGCGGCGGTGAGGTTTGTATCTGCGCCCGCGGCGGAGAGCTGGGCAGCGACGTTGCCGCTGCCTGCAAGGCGGGAGAGAGAGCCACGCTGGTCGAATTGCGCGGTCATGGTGTCGGAGCTGAGGCGGGCGGGGGATCCGGCGCGGCGGGATTGCACTTCAGGGCGCGCGGCGCCGCCGGGGCCGGCGCTGAGGTCCATGCGGCGGGCGCGGTTCTGCTCGTCGAGGGCGAGGAGGAGTTCTCCGGCGGCGAGCGACCAGTTCTGCGAATCGGCGCGAACCGGGCCGGCGAGGGCCATTTCCCTGTTCTTGCTGCGGTACTCGAGGCTCGTGCCGCTCAAGCGCAGATCGCCCGCGGGACCTTGCTGGACGGCGGCGGTGAGATGCAGGCGCACGTCGTGGCCGAGGCGCAGACGCTCTTCGTTGGTGTCGTATTCAACGCCGACAGCCTGGCCATCGCCGCCGGGGAAAATAAAATGAACGGGCTGAGAGGTGGAGGCTTTGCCGGATTCGCGTTCGAAGCTGACGCCGCTGGTTTCCACGCGCAGGCGGCGGGCGGCAGCGGCCGCATCACCCTGGGCGATGCGCGCGGCGTCCTCGGCGCTGAGGAGATCGATGCTGACGTCGCCGGCACAGGCGATGCTGCCACGATCCTTGGAATAGCGGCATTGACTAGTGTGGATGGTGTCGTGGCGGAGGCCGCGCGGGCCGAAGATGGTGATCCGGACGTCTTCGAGGAGGTCTTCGATGGAGCCCTTGAATTCGGTGGATTTGGAGGCCTGCACGGTGAAGAGGGTGCGGTCCTGCTGGACCTTGGAGAAGGTGAGCGCGGAAAGCTGGCGCTCGACGCTGGAAGGAACCGGCGGGGGAGCTTTGCGGCGCTCGCGGAGGGCCAGCCAACTGCGCTCGAGATAGACGCCAGCGGTGATGGCCACAAGGAGGATGGCCACGCCTGCCGACCAGCGCGCGTAACGCGCGGCTTGCTGCCGATTCATGAGGCTCCTGGAGCGCGGGGCTCAGTGGTTCGATGCCGAGTATAGGCGATGTCGTTGGCGGGGGGGAGTAGTTTTCAGTTTTCAATTGTCGGGCGCAGTTGGTTTGTCTATTTCCGGCTTTGTGGTTAAGGAAGATTGATTCGGCGCTTCCCGCAGTGCCGGGTGCAAGAAGGTGACGGCGCTGGCCGCAAAACCAGGCCCGTGGCCCTAGACTTCGATTCGCCGGGCGTGCGCTAGTTCTTGTCTCCGAATCCGTGTTTTTGGCGGCAGAGCGGGCAATAGACGGGCGGCTCTGAATTATCCACCTGATGTCTGACGGGTTTGACCGTCTGGAGATAGGCAAAGATCGCTTTCAGATCTTCATCCGTCATGTTCCGGTAGTCGCTGAAGGGCATAAAGGGATTCAGGTCCCGCACGCCTCCGGAGGCGCGCCCCGTGCGCATTGTCTTGATGAACATGGCGGCGTCATAGTGGCTGATCCCGGAAGGGTCCGATGTAATATTTGGCGAAACGATGTCTCCCCAGGGGCCGGTGAAACGGAAGCCGCCGCCAAACATCATGTCGGTCTTGGCGTTGCTCTTTTCATCGGCAGGGGTATGACAATCATTGCATTGCGCGAGGCGCACGAGATACCAGCCCTGTTTCACCTGTTCGCTGGCGTTGGCTGGAAACGGCGGCTCCATTTCCGGGTGGAAGTCGACTTTGAGAGGAAACGGGAGCTTTGTTTTGGGAAGGGGGTTGTGCACCGGCGGCAGGGAACGGAGGCAGACAATCACGGAAGCCACGTCTTCATCCGTCATGCTCCGGAAAAATGCGTAGGGCATGAAGTCACTGAGCGCCCTGCCATCGTGACCGATGCCGTGGCGTATGGCCCGCTCGAACTGGGCGTCGCTCCAGGTACCGGCTCCGGTTTCTTTGTCGGGGGTGATGTTGGGGTGCACCAGGCCGTCCGGGAACGGCTCCCCCTCGAACGACTCATCTTTGACGATATACCCGGCGCCCTCGGTTCCGGGTTTTGGCTGTCCTAAGTTGTTCTGGAAATCGGCCTCGCCATGACAACGAAAACAGTGCGCGATATTGCGTACGATGTAGCGTCCTCGAGCCAGGCGCTGGGGGGAAGGGGCCGCGCGGAATTCCTTACCCTCATTTTCCGGAGAGATCCGATTCTGGGCAGCCCGTGGAACTCTGCTGGAAGGCAAGAGTGCAATCAGCGCACAGAAGGCCAATAAACCACAAACGATCCGGGAGAAAGAACTGCGACTCACGGCGTAGACCTCCGCAATTGCTGGTACTTCGTTTCCCCATCCGCGGACGGAGTATATTCAAATACGCCCGAAGTGCAAAGCGATCGGCTTGCGCGCAAGGCAATTCCCAAACTTCGGAAAAAGGCGGAAAGGACTGAAGAAGGCCTGCGCATGGGGTTTTTACGTGCACGCCATATATAAAGTTCCTCAATACCCGATACAAGCGCAGTCCCATGGAAAAACGCCCTCCGGCAAAGATGCGCGGTAGATTGCGTTAGACCCCGCCTGGGAATGCACCATCCCCTGGAGACGAGCCAGGAGAGGCGCGTCCGGGAGGGAGGGTCGAGGATTGCTTTCGCGCCAAGCCGGAAGGAACGAAGGAAGAAGACAGCAGAGATGAGCACTGTTCAAATCGCGCTGACGGCCATGACCCGGATCGTGCAGGCGGTACTGCGCTCGACAGACGAGAGGAGTCTGCTGAAAGAGGCCTGCGCGATTATTGTGGATGCGGGGTACCGCTTCAGCTGGGTGGGCGAGGCAGAGCACGACGAAGAAAAAAAGGTGCGGCCGATGGCCTGGGCGGGGCACGAGGATGGATATCTCTCGGCCATAAAAGTTTCCTGGGACGATTCCCAGTACGGAAGGGGTCCGACGGGAACGGCTATCCGAACCGGAAAAGCGGTTGTGATTCCCGATATGAGGGAGGCCGCAGAGTTTTCCATCTGGCTCAATGAAGCCAGCAAACGAGGGTATCGTTCGTGCTGCGCATTGCCGCTGATGGACGGAGAGACGGCATTCGCGGCGCTGAGCATCTCTTCCGGGCAGGCGGGAGCCTTCGGCGAGCAGGAGATGCCCCTGCTGGCGAATCTGGCGGAGGTGCTCGCCTTTGGAATCATGAATCTGCGCGGGCGGCAAAAGGCCGAAGCCACGATTCAGCAGCGCGAGGAGCAGTTGCGGCAGGCGGTGAGCGTCTCCAAACTGGGGATATTCGACCACGATCATCTGACCGGCAAGATCTATGCCTCGGAGGAACACCAGCGGATTTATGGGGTGGGACCGGATGATGCATTCAACGTCTCTTTGCTGCTCAGCCGCATCTACCCGGGCGACCATGAACTCGTCACCCGGGCCATCGAGCGCGCGCATGACCCCGCAGGAGACGGGTTATACGAGGTGGAACACCGCGTGGTTCGCCCGGACGGCAGCATTCGCTGGCTGACTACCCGTGCGCAGACATTTTTTGAAGGAGAAAAGAGCGCGCGGCGGCCGGTGCGAACGATCGGAGCCGTGGCGGACATAACGGAGCGGCGTCAGGCTGAAGAGGCGCTGCGGCAGCGCGAAGAGCAGTTGCGACAGGCGGTGCAGGTTTCCCAACTGGGCGTTTTCGACCATGACCACCAGACGGACTCCGTCTACTGTTCCCCGGAATGCCGGCAGATCTTCGGCCTGGCGCCAGATGATCAATTCATCTTGCCCGTGGTTTTAGGGCGAATCCACACGGAAGACCGGGAAAGAACACTGAACATCATAAAGGCCGCGCATGCCCCCGAGGGAACCGGCACCCATGAAATGGAATACCGGGTGGTTCGGCCCGACGGGAGCATGCGCTGGGTGACCGTCCGGGCGCAGACTTATTTCGAAGGAGAAGGGAGCGCGCGGCGTGCGGTGCGCACGGTGGGCGCGGTGGCGGACATAACGGAACGGCGGCAGGCAGAGGAAAAATACCGGGGAATTTTCGACCATGCCGTAGTGGGAATATTCCAAAGCACCCCGGAAGGACGCTACCTGAGTGTCAACCCGGCCCTGGCGCGCATGTGGGGCTACGATTCTCCCCAGGAAATGATCACAACGGTCAGTGATATCGGCCGCCAGGAATACGTAGTTCCGGGGCAGCGCGAGGAGTTCAAGAGACTGATCGAGGAACGCGGTGTAGTGAGCGATTACGAATACGAATTCTATCGTAAAGATGGCAGCCGGGGCTGGACGCGAGTCAATGCGCGCGTCGTGCGAGATGCCCGCGGCAAGACGCTTTACTACGAGGGAACGGATCAGGACATCACCGAACAGAAGAGGGCTATTGACGCGCTGCGGGAGAGCGAGAAGCGGCTCTCGGATGCGCAGCGAATCGCGCGGATGGGGAACTGGGACTGGGACATAGCGACGAATGCGTTGTACTGGTCGGATGAAATTTACCGGATCTTCGGGGTGCAGCCGCAGCAGTTCGGAGCGACCTACGAGGCGTTTCTCGGCTACGTGCACGCGGAAGACCGGGAGTTCGTGGACCGCTCGGTGCACGAAGCCTTCCAGGGAAGAAGTTCGTACGACATCGAGCACCGGGTGATGCGGCCGGACGGGGAAACGCGCACGGTGCACTCGCAGGGAAATGTTTTCCGGGATGGCAGCGGGAAGGCCGTGCGGATGGCCGGGACGGTGCAGGACGTCACCGAGAACAAGCGGCTGGAAGCGCAATTCAAGCAGGCTCAGAAAATGGAGGCGGTGGGGCGCCTGGCGGGAGGCGTGGCGCATGATTTCAATAACCTGCTCAGCGTGATCATGGGATACACGGACCTGGCGGGCGGCTTGATCGAGTCCGGCAAGCCCGCCGCGGCAGCGGATAAAATTTCGCAGATCCGCCGGGCGGCCGAACGCGGGGCCAGTCTGACCCGGCAATTGCTGGCCTTCAGCCGCCGCCAGATGGTGCATCCGCAGATTCTGGATCTGAATAAGGTCGTGAGCAGTTCTTCGGAGATGCTCAAGCGGCTGGTCGGCGAGGATGTGTCCGTCACCTTCCAGCCCGGGAAAGATCCGTGGCTGGTGAAGGTAGACCCGGGACAAATCGAACAGATCCTGATGAACCTGACGGTGAATGCGCGGGACGCCATGCCCACCGGCGGCCGCATTGTAATGGAGACGGCGAACATCGAAGCCGACGAGCATTTCGTCTCGCAGCATCCCCTCATGCTGCCGGGCGCTTATGTAATGCTTTCGTTCGCCGATACGGGGGCGGGAATCGCGCCGGAAAACCTGCCGCTGATCTTCGAGCCGTTTTTTACGACGAAGGAAACGGGAAAAGGGACGGGGCTGGGACTGGCCACGGTGTATGGAATCGTCAAGCAGAACAACGGCAGCATCTGGGTGTATAGCGAACCGGACAAAGGCACCGTCTTCCGCATCTGTTTTCCGAAGGCGGAAGGCGCGGAAACCCACCTGCCGGCCGGAGCAAACGCGGAAGTGCGCCGCGGGACGGAGACCGTGCTGTTGGTGGAGGATGAAGCGCAACTGCGGGACTTGACCGCCACCCTGCTGGAAGAGGGCGGATACCAGGTGCTGCGGGCCGAAAACGGACCCGCCGCGCTGGCCCTGGCGGAGAACAGCAGCGCCAGGATCGACTTGCTGCTGACCGACGTCATCATGCCGGGGATGAGCGGGGTGGAACTCTGCGGGCAGATGCAGAAGATGCGTCCGGGAATTCGAATCCTGTGCATGTCCGGGTATACGGGGGACCACCTCAAGCCCTACGGCCAATTTGAATCCGAAAAAACATTTCTTCAGAAACCCTTCAGCCAGCCGATTCTCCTGAAAAAAGTGCGCGCGGTCCTGGACGCCTGATTCCTCCCCATCTTGCGCAGTCCCCTTGCGGCGCTGCTGCCGGCGAGGATTTGAAGATTGCGCTTGCCCGGCGGGAACGATTGGCAGGCCTGGGCTGTTCCTAATAGATTCCGCGGCAAGGCTTTGAGGCGGCGACATGATGTGAATCACCGGAGGGAGTGACGTGGAACACTGCGATGCAGGCAGGAAATCCTAGGATATAGGTTGCTACCGGGGCGAGCGTGCAGTGCCCCTGCCAGCTGCTTAGAGAAACAGGGCAGTTTGTGGTTTATGGCAGTGGGAAGTGGTGGAAATATTTTGTGCCCGCCTGGAAGGAGAGATTTCACCCATGCGTAGAGCACTGGCCTGCTTGCTGGTTTTTTGCCTTGCGAATCTTCCGCTCCTGGAAGCAGCTTCGGGACCTTCCACGGGGGGAGTTGTGGCTCAGGGGGAAGACTATTCGTACGAGATATTTTCCCCGGAACAACTGGACAATCTTCTGGCGCCCATTGCGCTGTATCCCGATCCGCTGCTTTCGCAAGTGCTGGTAGCCGCGACGTTCGTGGATGATGTGGACGAAGCGGCGCGATGGGTTCGCGCAAACGGGGTGAACGGGATCGACGAACAGCCGTGGGACGTGAGCGTGAGGGCCGTGGCGCACTATCCATCGGTAATCGGCAGGATGGCGGACAGGATTGACTGGACGACCTCGGTGGGGCAGGCCTACGTCAACCAGTCCACCGACGTGATGATGTCCATTCAACGGCTGCGGCGCATGGCGCACAACGCGGGAAATCTCTTCACCACGCCGCAACAGCAGGTGCTGATCGAAGAGGACTATATCAGCATCGTTCCGTATGATGCGGCGTATCTCTATGTCCCGATATACGACCCCTACATTTGCTATTACCGGCGGCCGGTGTGGGGATTGGCCATCACGTTCAGCATTGGGTTCCTCATCGGAGCCTGGCTGAATCGCGATTGCGACTGGCATCACCACCGCATCTACTATCACGGGTGGCATGGGCGGGGATGGGTGGAGCGTTCGCGGCCGCGCGTTCACCTCAGCGAAATCTACGTGAGCCACCGCTACGAAAACGTGGAAGTCAACCGTCGGATCGTGGACCGGCATGTGATTTTAGGAAACATCAATCGCTACAACTCCGTTCACCGCGACGTGAATTACAACAACATTCGCGCCAACAATGAGCGCATCAATCGCCAGAACCATGTGCGGCCGCCGGAGCAGCCGGCGCGTCCGCCGGTGAACAACCGGGTCATGAATCGCAATATGGACACGACGAATCCGCGGCTGGATCAGTACCGCGGCCACGAAGGCGCCCAACGCCCGGAACGGCCTGCGCCAGCGCCGCAACCGCAAGCGCAACCCCGGCCGGCACGGCCTGCGCACACACCTCCAGCGGCGCGGCCGGCACCCACACCTCCAGCGGCACGGCCGACACCCACACCTCCAGCAGCGCGGCCGGCTCCGACGCCGCGGCCCGCGCCGCACGTCTTTGGCCGGGGCGAAGGAAATTTCGATCCGCGAGCATCCAGCCAGCGGGGCCAGAGCAGCCGGCAACAGATGGGCCAGCCGCGGTCCACTCCCCGAGCGGCGCCGGCACCGCGAGCGCAAGGCAAACCCGCGCCCGCAGCGAGCGGAAGGAGGAAGCCATGAGGCGGACAATGGCAAGAGCCGGACAAAATGCGGAAAGAGGCAAAACGATGAGCGCAACGACTCCGAGGCTTCAGCTGGCCATCCTCCTGACGCTCACAGTGTGCCTTGCTTTGAGTCTCGCTGCCGGCACACCGACGGCGTTTGGGCAGACGGAGACGCAGTTAACTTACGCCACGCCCAGCGAAGCAATGCAGGCGCTCGTTGCGGCGGTCAAAGCCAAAGATCGCGCCGCGCTCGGGGCAATCTTCGGCCCTGAACACGAACAGTTGCTCTCGGGAGACGATGTCGAGGACAGCAACGATCTAGATGAATTTGCCGAAGCGGTGAGTGAATCGGCGGAGTTGCTGAAGGTGAACGAGGAGAAATACACGGTGGTCGTTGGCAAAAGGAATTACCCGATGCCGATTCCCGTCGTGCAAAAGGACGGCAAGTGGGTCTTCGACACGAAGGCTGGTCTGGACGAAGTTCTCAACCGGCGCATCGGAGAAAACGAGCTTTCCGCGATCAATACGTGCCGCGCCTATGCCATAGCGCAGTGGGAGTACTTTACCGAAGGCGATTGGGACCAGGACGGCGTGGCGGAATACGCGCAGAAGATGATCAGCACGCCGGGGGAACACAATGGACTGTATTGGGAAACGGGCGAAGGAGAAAAGCCGAGCCCGCTCGGGAAACTGGTGGCGGCCGCGCGGGAGGAGGGGTATGGACCGAAAACGGGCAAGACCATCCAGCCTGTCGCGGACAAGGACGCCCCGGCGCACCCGCGCGCTCCTTTCCACGGTTATTACTTCAAAATTCTGAAGGGCCAGGGGCCGCACGCGCCCGGGGGGAAATACAGCTACGTCATCAACGGCAACATGATTGCGGGATACGCGCTGGTTGCTTATCCGGACAAGTGGGGCAATTCCGGGGTGATGACCTTCCTGATCAACCAGCAGGGCCGCGTGTATCAGAAGAATCTTGGGGCGGATACCGCAAAGCTCGCCGCAAGCATAACGCAATACGATCCAGATCCGACATGGAAACTCGCCGACGTTCAACCCTAGGCGCAGCAGAGGGGTTGAAATCCGCATGATCGAGCGTGCGTGCCGGGACTTCCCACAACCGGCACGCTTTTTCTTTGCCCTCGCAGCGGCAAATCCATTTCGCAGAGGAGCAAAGGCCGACGGCGCGAATTGACAGTGTCGCGAAGCTTGTATAGCGTAGCGCGCATGCACATTGAGAATGAAAAGACCTTCTCCGGCGCTTCCGCCGGGGAGGGAGTGACGATCGAGCGGGTT
The DNA here is from genome assembly GCA_020072805.1 of Terriglobia bacterium. GTDB lineage: Bacteria > Acidobacteriota > Terriglobia > Acidiferrales > UBA7541 > Acidiferrum. The sequence continues at coordinate 30,587 of JAIQGC010000008.1, read as the reverse complement.
GGGGACGTCCTGACGTTTACTTTGGACAATGCCGAGAGGGGCAACGAAGTAACGGGAAGGATGTTCGAGGCCATGCTGGCGGAACTGCGCGCGGAAGCGGCGGAGCCGCGGGCGCGGGTGCTGCGAATCCGGGCGCGAGGAGCGGTGTTCTGCACGGGACGGGAGCGGGCGGGGCGCGATGCGGAGGCGATTCGCGCGGAATCGGCGCGGCTCGTCGAGTTCAAGCGGGCGCTGCGGGTTTCGCCGCTGATCAGCGTGGCAGAGGTGCAGGGGGACGCGTTCGGGTTTGGCTTCGGCCTGGCGATTGTGTGCGATTTCGTGCTGGTGGCGGAGGAAGCCTCGCTGGGATTTCCGGAGATGCGTTCAGGGCTGGCGCCGGCGGCGATCATGGCCTATCTGGGGGAATACGCGCTGCCACGATTCGCGTTTCCGCTGGTCTTATTCGGCGATCCCATCGGGCCGCAGCGGGCCATGCAGTTCGGGCTGATTTCGCAAGTGTGCGCGGCGGGACGGCTGGCGACCGAAGCGGATGCGCTGGTGGAACGCATTCTGCGGCTGGATGCGGCGGCTTGCCGGCGCTGCAAGGAATTTTTTCTCAGCGCGCAACAGAATTCGTTCGAGCAAAACTGCCAGCGGGCCGTGGAAGCGCTTACGGCCGGCAGCGTGGCCCTGTTGAGCAGGCCAAAGTGAGCCGCTCTTGACGGTCAACGCAGGGGCCCGGCTGGACCGGCTGCCCATCGGCTCCTTTCACCGGCGCATCCTGATGCTGATCGGGCTGGGGCTGTTTTTCGACGGCTTCGACGTGTACGTGGCGGCCACCGTTCTGGGAGCGACGCTGCGGAGCGGATTTTCCACGCTGGGACAAAACGCGCAGTTTGTCTCGGTGACCTTCCTGGGAATGATGCTGGGGTCGGTCCTGACGGGGTTTCTGGGGGACCGTTACGGGCGGCGGTTCACCTACCAGGCGAATCTGGCCGTATTTGGAGTGACCTCGATGGCCTCGGCCTTCGCGCCGTCGATGACCGTGCTGATCGTGCTGCGCGGGCTGATGGGAGTGGGGCTGGGAGCGGAGATGGTGGCCGGGTACACGATGATGGCGGAGTTTGTCCCGCCGCGCGTGCGTGGCCGCTGGACGGGAACGCTTTCGGTTCTGGTGGTGTCCAGCCTGCCCATTGCGGCGCTGCTGAGCACGCTGATCATCCCGCGCTTCGGCTGGCGGACCATGTTCGTGATCGGCGGAGCGGGAGCGCTGGTGGTCTGGTATGTGCGCAAAGCGCTGCCGGAATCGCCACGCTGGCTGGAATCGATCGGAAGGACGGAGGAAGCGGAAGCCGCAATGCAGCGGATCGAACGGGAGGTTTCGCCCGACCCCGCTTCCCTTCCCCCGCCGGCACCTTTCCGTCCGGCGCCGCCCACGCGCAGCGCCGCGGCCCTGCTGAGTCCGCTGCTGTTGCCGCGCATGGTGGTGGGGGCAGTTGCGCTGATCGTGGCCAACACGCTGATCTACGGACTGGTGACCTGGCTGCCAACTTTTTTCGTGCAGGAAGGTCGGAGCATCGCGCGGTCGTTCGGCTATTCCTTCCTGATGTCCGTGGGCGCGCCGATCGGTTCGGCGATTGGGGCGCTGACCGCGGACAGCTGGGGCCGCAAGCCGACGATCACCGGAGCTTCGCTGGCGACCATCCTGCTCAGCGGGATTTATCCGTTCATCCGGGAACCGGTCCCACTGCTGTTCACGGGATTTCTATTGATCATTTCCATTTATGTGCAGGTGGCCCTGCTCTTTGCCATCTACATTCCGGAGCTGTTCCCCACGGACGTGCGAATGCGGGCGACGGGAATTTGCAACACCTTTGGGAGGGGCGCGACAATTCTGACGCCCTTTCTGGTGGTGGCTCTGTTCCGGGCGTACGGGATCGGGGGAGTCACCAGCCTGATGATCGCGCTCCTGATCGTGCAGATCGTGGTGGTGCTGGCGTTCGGCGTGGAGCCGAAGAAACTGCGGCTGGAGGAAGTAGAAGCGGAGGCGGGCAGAAGTGGGAATTAAAGAGGTTTGACGATGCCCATGTGGGCGGCGGCGACGCTGTCGCGGTTGGTGTTCTTGACCAGGTACATGGCCTCGTCGGCGAGGTGCATGACGCCTTCCTTGGTCCGGGAGTCCTGGGGATAGGCGGCCACGCCGATGCTGGCGGTGATTTTGATGTTCATATTGTCCTTGGTGAGCCAAGAAGTTTCGCGGATGAGCTTGTGCAGGCGCTGGGCCACGTGCAGGGCGTTGTCCTTGGAGGTTTGCGGGAGGAGGATGACGAACTCATCGCCGCCGTAGCGGAAGGCGAAGTCAATGAGGCGGCAGTGATTCTTGAGGGCGTCGCCAATCTCGCCGAGAAGTTTGGAGCCGGTGAGGTGCCCGTGGGTGTCGTTGACCTGCTTGAAGTGGTCAAGGTCGATGAAGACCAGGGAAAATTCGTAGTTGTAGCGGCGCGAGCGGTAGATTTCGGTTTCCAGGATGACGGCCATGTGCCGCGCGTTGTAGAGGCTGGTGCAGTCATCGGTGATGGTGAGTTCGTGGATGCGCTTGACGTGGCGGGCGTTCTCGATGGCGATGGCGGCGAAGTCGGCCAGGGCTTCGAGGAGTTTGAGGTCGCGGTCCTGGAAGCCGTCGCCATCAAAACAGTTGATGAGTTCGATGACGCCGAGGCAGGTGTCGCGGAATTTCACGGGGACGGCGACGATCGAGCGGGTTTCCATCTTGGTTTTTTCGTCGACCTTGGCAAAGAAGCGGGTGTCCTTGGAAACGTCGGGGACGATGACGGCTTCGCCATGCTGCGCTACCCATCCGGCAATGCCCTGGCCCATCTTGACGCGCACGTCCTTGAGGGACTGGGAAGCCTTGCCGATGGCCAGCTCGAAATAGAGTTCCTGCTTGGCCTCGTCGAGAAGCAGCAGGGACCAGTTGTCCGGGCGGAGGAACTGGTCAATTTTTTCCATGATGGTGCTGAGAACCTGGTCGAGTTGGAGGGAGGAAGTAAGAGCCTTGCCCAACTCTTGGAAAATGGCGACTTGGCCGGCTTCGCGCTTCTCCGGCGAGGCGGAGGGATTGCGGCGGCGCTCGACATCCGGAAACTGCTGTTTTACTTCTTCCACGTCGTCCTGAACCCGTTCACGTTGGATTTGAAGCCGCGCGGTTACACCACGCTCTTCGGCCGTCATACCGGCCGGAACTTACGCTGTCTTTGGCCAGTATAGGCAGGCCAGCGGTCCCGGCGCAATGAACACATCGTACTATGTTGCCTTAGCAGCATGGCCCTCCGCAGTTTGCCCATTTTGCGCGAAAAACCGGTAAAAGCAGGCAGGAAGACCTTGTGCGCAGCGAAGGGCCGGCGTAGAGTACGGGCGGAAGGAAAAGCAAAAAGGAGGTCTCGTCTTGAGGCTGACGGCCGGAATGGATTCCCTGGCAAAACGATTTGTTTTTTGCCTGGGAGCATCTTTTTATATCGCCGCTCTCGCGGCGGCTGGACAGAGCAATGCAACAAAACCCGGAACGTGGTCGGGGATCGTGGTGTCCAGCGGCTGCAACGCGGACGAAGCGTTTGCGGAGTCGCCCGAGTGCATGAAGGACGTGCCGGGAGCGAAGCTGGCGCTCTATGACGACACCAACCGGGTGATGTACGGGCTGGAGCCGCAGGATAAAGTGGCGGCGCATCTGGGCGACACGGTGACGGTGCGCGGGACGATGGGCGAGGACGACACGATTCAGATGAGTTCGATCGAGCGGATGTCCATCGGGCTGGCGGTGGGAGAGAAGGCGCCGGCGTTTTCCCTGCGCGACCAGTTCGGCCGGGAACAAACGCTGGAGAGTCTGAAGGGAGCGAACGGCACGGTGCTGCTGTTTTTCCGTTCGGCGGACTGGTGACCGTTCTGCAAAGGGCAGCTGGTCCAGCTGCAAAGCGCCATACCGAGATTCGAGAAGCAAGGGGTCAAGCTGGCGGCGATCAGCTATGACTCGGAAGAGATTTTGAAATTTTTCACCGACCGTCACAAGATCGAATACCCCATGCTGGCCGACCCCGGCTCGAAGACCATCCGGGCGTATGGCGTCTACAATCACGAAGCCACGGGGATGCAAAAGGGCTTTGCCCGGCCGGGCTATTATTTTATTGACCGCAACGGGGTCATCCGGGAAAAGTTTTTCGAAGCGCGATACCGGGAGCGGCTGACCGGGAACAGCATTATTTCCAAGCTATTTCCGGAATTGGGCCAGGAAGTGACCGATACGGTGGAAGCGCCGCACCTGCAACTGGCGCTCGAGCAGTCCGACCGCGCCGGCGTTCCCGGCACGCGCGTAACGATCTCCGCCGTAGTACGGCTGCCCGCGGACGTGCACGTCTATGCGCCTGGGGTGCACGGATACAAGCCCATTCAACTGGTGATGGAAGCGGTCCCGCAACTGGAACTGAAGCCGGCGGTTTATCCGGCGTCCAGAACGCTCTATTTGCCGGCGATCAAGGAGAGCGTGCCGGTCTTCGAGGGCACATTCCGGATCAGCATGGACGTACGAGTAAGCTCCTCTTCGGAATTCTGGGGTTCACTCGGGAAAGACGGAAAAGTATTCACGATTGCGGGAAGGCTGGAGTATCAGGCCTGCGACAAAACCATGTGCTATCTGCCCACGTCGGTCCCGGTGAAATGGCAACTGCAGGTGTCTCCGCTGGACCGGACGCGCGCGCCGGTGAACATACGGCACAAGTAGGCGGGCACATCACGCAGCCATCGCGGTTTGACGGGATAGGAGATAGGGCCGTTCAAAACTGCCCCTTTTTGCATCATTTTTAGTGCAATTTGCTACTGGGATGCCCGCGAAGTTCATGCACGTGCGCTGGTGGCACTGCGCGGAGAGTTCACTTGTTCGGTAATTCAACTTATCGGGAGTTGTATAATGGCTTCGCGCGCCCGTAGCTCAATTGGATAGAGCATCTGGCTTCGAACCAGAGGGTTGGGAGTTCAAGTCTCTCCGGGCGCACCACCGCATTTTTTCCGAGAAGAAGCAATTTCCAGATACCTACCCCCGGGCGGGGCAACTTCAGGGCGGCACTGCTGTTCACCCCGCGCCCGGTTTGACGGGATAGCGGATAGGGACGGGAAAAAGGGACCACCCCTCCCCCCCGCCCATCTCGAAAGCAGGACATCTCGGGCATCACGCGGGAACTCCAATGTCTGCCCACTTTTCAAAGAAGGATTGGCGTGTTCGTTCGCAGGATAGTTCCGGCTTTTATCATTTTGGGGTAGAATACGCAGCACTGGAGCATCTACTTGTGATGTTAATACTCTCGAAGCCGCGAGTATACATCTTAGCCCTTGCGATGCTAATTTCGGTTCTTGCGGCGCCAACTCATTCGCAAACTCCCCGTTCTGGCAGCACGGTAATTCCAGGGATAGTGGAACCGTTAGAACTCACAGGTAAGCCGAAGGCGTTTAGCGAACCTTCTGAAGTCCAGAAACGGCTAGCGGGTATTTTACCTCAGGGTAACGATCCACTGATTTTACGTAAAGCGAAGGAAGCAGTAGATGCGCTGATCGAGGAGTTTCCAGCGTCCCCTGATGCTCTTTCCTCGCGTATCTTATTTTCCTGCGAGATTAATGCCAAGGACGTTCCAATCAATATTAGTGATATCGATACAATTATTCAGTTGCAGAAGTCAGCGGACGCATAGGCGAAACTGATTTCTGAGTCTGAGTTGAGAGTGATGAAAGCAAAGGTCCAATACGACTCGGGTGACCACAAGAAGGCTGTCGATGACCTGTATTTTGCGATTTCAGCTAATGTTCGAAACGCGGATAACCTTCTGAATTCCGGCGGAGTCGCACCGGAAAATAAATCAGAGCCTTGCTCGTGGCACAAGCCTGATCTGGACCAACTGATTAAGGAATATCCCGCTGATTATCGCGTCTATCTTTTCAGAGGTCTCTATTATTCTGTTTTTCAACGATTCGCCAAGGGAAATGAATATGCCCAACAGATAATTCAAGATTTTAGCCGAGCGGCCACGTTGAATCCGAGATCGCCGCTTCCTCATTATTTTCTTGGAAAATCTTACATGAGTACTCTTGGGGTTTTGTTTGGAACGGATGCCGATGCACCTGAAAAACGAACCAAAGCTTTAGCCGCTTACGACAGAGCAGTTCAAATCGATCCTCATTTTGCGCCAGGGTATGCGGAACGAGCAGAAATTTACTACGAGGAAAAACAATATCGGGAAGCAATCAAGAATTACGATAGGGTGATCGAGGCCGACCCGAAAGCGGGTGGCGCATATAATGACCGGGCTTTAGCGAAATCAGAGTTAAAAGATTCATACTCCGCAATCTCCGACTTTAGCAGCGCTATCGAAAATAAAGAAGAGCTTGGTGATCCGGGCCTAAAACAATCATACGAGAATCGGGCCGACGAATACGTGAAGGTCAAAAACTACGATCAAGCTATAAAGGATTACACCCAAGCTATTAAGCTGCTCATCGGCGAAGAGATTTTCCTCATGAATATTCCCCAGGTGAAGCGGCTCTACCCGGAGTATAAGAACGTGTCCGATGACGCGCTCTGCAGGAAATTGCACGAGATGTTTTTTCGTAACTTGAAATATGAAGATTTTGCGAAACAACTAAAGGACCTGAGTCGCGAGGACTTCGATACGTTCCTGATTCCAGACCTCTTAGTAAAACGCGGGAATACATACCTAAAGCTGGGTGATTTCAGGAAAGCGATTACGGATTATCAACGTGCAACTAACGGATTTGCTTACGGACGAAAGGTTCTTGATCGTTGGCATCTCGCGTCGAAAGGCCCTAACGGAGAGCTTCATCTTGATAGCCAAACCGCTGAATTTGCTGGTTCCGATTCGGCGCGATTTTGGGTTAAGGAAGTCGATACAAGGTCGACGGCTAAAGGTACTTATACGGTAGAACAATACGCCGTAGACTGCCACATGAAGAGAATCAATGAGCTGTCCTTTCTCAAGTACAACGCAGCCGGGGGCAATGCGATTGCTTCGAGCGATGTTGAGAGCGGATGGCAGTCTGTCGTGCCAGATACTTTAGGGGAACAGCTGTATCTCGGTATGTGTCACTGAAGTGGTGTATGCATCGGAGTTTGAGACGCGTACCCGCCTAGGGGGGCAAGGAGCCGCTTCCGCTACTTGGAATAAGGATGACCTATTCCTGTCGCATCCCGATCACCACTTTCGCGAGCGTCGAGGCTTTCACCTTCTTTCTATTCAGAATTCCGCGAATCGTTTTGCGATCAAGCCCCGTCTCTTTGGTTGTTTTTCGCAACCCAAGTGCTCTGATCTCTGCGATCAAACTCTTATTTGCAGAAACCAGCCCGCCGTCATAATGAATACACACGTCATCGATGTTCTCGATGAAATCGTACTCACCTTGTTCAAACCGCGAAACTTCTTTTCCAATACAATGCTGTAAACCGCCGCTAATCGTCATCCGGCGCAGCAACCCGCGTGTATGAGCCTTGCATTTCTCTCCGTCCGGCCCGAGCGATTTGATTTCAGGGTGCTGGATATAGCCGCACAAAATGTCTCCCAGAGTGACAATATCTCTTCGCGAGAGTTTGTCCAGACGATGGCTTTTTCCGTCATGCGTGTTGATGCACCGGGAACGCGCCCAGGTCGCGCGGTTTTTATTGAACGGGGTCAGCAGGGTAAGCTTCAGTTTGTCACTCGTTCGAGGATGTAAAACGAATCCGAATGGGCTGGCTTTACCTTTCATCTGGTTGAAATAATGGGGCGTTGAGATTCTCATTTTCATCATTGCGGGTAGAACAATCCATGATGGCAGGCCATCGATATCGGCAGCTGTATCAGTATTTATGGCACGCCCGACAACCATCAGAACATTAGAATCTGGATCTATAATCTGTTTAAATTCGAGCGCTAGAAGAAAACGCCACAATTCCCACCACCATTTCGGCAGGCCGCTCTCACGCTCATCGCTCGGCGCAAGAAAGATCAGGCCATGGGCTTTGGGGTCAGCAATTGCGACGCACTTGCGATGACTGCAATATCGGTGGCCGCATTTCGTTGTGTAGAGGGCATAGCGTTTGGCCGCCATCGACAAGCCAAAAAGTTGGTGCTGACCACCATTCTTATCGTAATTTTCATCCGTGAGTCGTAGAAGATGTGGGACAATTTTGCGATTCTACGGGGAAAGCGAATCGAATCGGCTCCCAAGCTGCTCGACTTCTCTCCACGAGAGAGCCTTAATCGGGGAAGCATGATCTGGCATCTGGACTATTCCGCCAGCTTTACTCGCGACGATAATCAAAGCATCCGTATCGCAACACAAATACGTCCCGCCAGCATCCCGAACACAACGCTCGATCATCGCCAGTAGCAGGCGGCCGCCCGACGTAATCAGAGCCCCGAGCAGGGGAAAGTAAAAGATGCCAGGCCGCTCGATAGTATTCGGGGCAGGCTGCTTGAATATATGCTCGCCAGAATAGACTGTAATCTTGGGGCGGTTGTTCGCGATAATTTTTGCCGGGTTCAATTCGAGATAGGTTCCATAGGATGTGCTGTTCGCCAGGATTTTAAGGAAATATTGCAGGCGGTCATTAGCCTTATTCTGTTTTCTGTACTCGATAACACGGGTGAAGAAATCTTCTTTTCTAGGATCAACGGAAATAGCGCCACGCAGCTCGATCGGCCTGAGGCCATGTTGCTCTCCTCGCGGAACAATGCGAAAAGCTTCCAGGACATTTGGAGTATGGCCGCTCAATAGTACGCTGGCGACTAGATCAGGTCCGGCAACCCACATTGGCTGCTTCCAGTTAAGTGCGTTTAAACCGATGTTGCAGGTGCCGGACTTGCCGCCGTACACGGATCGGACTGGCAGAATATCGCCCTCTGGCATGATTCGCGCATAGAAGTTGAGCCGCTTCCAGGAAGCACGATGGAACAATTTATCCAAGGTTACGTTGGTCAACAGCGCCCGTACGTCCATCGTCACGTCCTCGGTCGTTAGCCGCGCCGCCGTCAGCACATCCCAGATGCCGAGCAGCGCGTCAACGCTCGGATACTCACTCGTTAGGTCAACTGGTACTACGGGCACCGGCCAACGCCGGATACGACATTCGGCGCGCCCGCCGTAATACGCTGCCATTGCAATTCCGTGAATCTTGGGCGCGATGTCCTTAAACTTCCGCATCGGCTCCACAATTCCCATTGCGCGCAGATACGCTTTGCCGATGGACGCCGGGCTGTAGGCTCGGTCCGGTAGTAGAGCAATCGGATGCAGCTCATACTCATGTCTTAAGGCGTTGAGTAAGCCGAGCGTAGCGCGAACATCCTGACGTGCATAGGCGATTTCCTTCTCGGTAATAAGTCCAGTCGGTTCGTGCTCCATCTTTTCCGGTATGGAACCAAACGCCTGAATTGCGCCAGCCATCGAATAGCTGTTATCCGTTAATGCAAACGCAAGCGTGTGCAAATCCAGAAAACGGCTGCGACGCCACCTGTGCTGCTCATCTTTCCGCCGTACAGCGGTTAATTCGATCTGTTCAGCCACACCATTCAAAGGTGCAATCCGGATGCGCGGACGGTGTTGATTCTCGACCTGTTTTTTGTTCAATTGGCTGAGAACAAAAGAGAATCCGCCATTACGCGCGACTGTCCAACGCACAGCGATGCGGGCGATGTCAAAGGACAAATTAAAGCCTACGATCAGCGCACCGGCGCGGACGCATTCCCAAAATACCTTCTCGACAAACGCTGTTTGGGAGAGCACGGTTAGCTCTGTGTCTGCACCGCTTGCAAGTCGGTCCGCGAGATGCTTTTGCTGATAGGCGTGAATCGCCTGAATATCTTTACGAGCAAGCCCATCGCGATAGAACATTCCCTCTTGAACGGCCACGTACTCTGTGCCCCTAAGCTGGCAAAAACGCCAGATGCCGAAATTAAGCGTCTGTTCAAGATCAAGCGATGTCTCCGTATCCCAGACGAGAGCGTAATCAGGCCACAGTTTGGGCGAACCCAAGCGCTTAGCTGGCTGTTCTGCTTGCTTTTTCTTATCGCCGGAGACAACGATGTGCGCCCGCAGATAGAGATCGTGAATCATTGCATCCTCCTCGCAAATCGCCAGCACGCTTTGGCCAGCAGTGTGAAATGGACGGCTAATGCTCGGAAGATTGCCCGAGCAAATTGGGTTGGTTCTTTCTCGCAGGTCATTGGTACGTCAGCGTCCCGCAAATCCTCGTGCGCAACTGCATGGCAATTCAGGCAAGCGGGGACTTCAAAGGGGTCTCGGTCACGACTGAACATGTGGTGATTCTCGATTCGACGCGGACGCACCAGAAGAGGATCGACGTTTCCGCAGTAGATGCAGCGGGGCTGGTCCGTTCCGTTATGCTCTTGCGCTTCGACCTCGCGCCTCGCGGCACGGGCCGGACTGTGGGGCAGCTTCATACCGACGCCTCCTTCACTCCACGATGATTGCGATAGAGCCCATCCAACTTGACCAAGTCAGCGTCTGCCAAAATCTGAAGACGGTCGGGATCGGTGAGCAATTCGACGCCACCGACACGCTTCCCGATGAAAGGCTTGAGCCATTCGGTATCCCCGGTTCTTAGGAACCGACTGACCGCAACCAAATGCACCGAGGCAAGATGTGCTTGATTCGATGAGCGAACGACAACCGGTACGTAACCGTCGAAGCCCAAGACCCTCAAATCGCGTCGTAGTGTGTCTCTGCGTGTAGCTGTGTAGCGTCCCGAGCTACTTCGCTTGAATTGTTTTGCAATGATCCTCAGCACTGTCCGTGGTGTAGTGTGTTCAAGACGTGCGGCTTGAGAAAGCGACTCTCCCCGGCTGCGCATCCGCGCAAGTACCGCTAGGGCTCGCTGCCTGGCCGAATTTGTGAATCTCCTACGTTTCATGCTCCGCAGGATATTCGTCCTGTCGGACACGTCTAGTGTTCGTGCCGATTGGCAGGCGAAAAAGTCTTCTCTAACGACACATAATTAAGGCTTTATCGATGTCACAGTTTTTCTCTTCGGAGAGAGAGCAGAGAGTGGCAGATCGTGAGCTATCTATTGCGTTCACGCCGGACGCGTGCCAGAGCCCGGGACTTGTCTTTGTGGATGAGCTTCCGAAGTCGTGGATTCCTATAAGCCTGTGCCCACAATCCCGGCCAGCCGCTCCAGGTCGGCTGGGGCTTAACTTTGCGTTCGTCCATCAGTTTTAGGAATTCACCGATTGTTTCGCCAACATCATCTATTTCAGCAATCATCTTATCCCTACGCATCCGCTCCTTATCACGCGTTCGCCGACCTTTCGGCTTCTGCGATCTCTGGACTTGAACGGATGACCAACGACCGCCTAAACGCCTCAACTGCTGATCGAGTACTCGCTCAGTTAAGGCTTGAAGTTGTTCGACATTGCTGAATGTGCTTTTAGCAGACTGAATTTCTCGCATTTGTTCAGCGTTTTCTGGGTTAGAGCCAAAGCCTCCCTTGCGGAGCGGTTCCGGCAGCGAACTGTAGATGTGGGCTGGCAGCCGCTCCACTACTTGCTGCATCTCCAGCGCCCAGAGGGGCGCGTCTACCGCAACAAGATTGTGCGTGCGCTTGATTGTGTTTGACTCTACATCGTCTAGGGAGGGTGAGTTTTCATAACGTCCTATGAGCGTCTCGTCGATAATCTCGATCAGCTTGCGATGCGCCAGCAGCGCGAAGCACGCGGTACGCTGCGGAACCGTAGCTTCGGGTGCATCAAACAGTTTAGGCAAGTCGGGGTCCTTAGCTAGAAGTTTTGTCACCACACTGATTTCAGCGTGCCAGACCTTAGTCAACAATTCCGTGCTTACAAACCAGAAGGGACGTGGAGGGAACATAGGATTATAGTCGGCAAACATGTGGCGCAATTTTATCGGATCTATTCATCCCTTGCTAGGCGTCGGAGGAGACAGTGCGCTTCAGTTCGGAAAATCAAAAATTCTCACGTTGAGTAGCCCCTCCCGCCACTTAAATTCAGTGAACAGGAATCCTCCAAAAGCTGATAAAATACAGGGAAAAGCGGGCCTGCCGCCTGTTGGTAGCAGACGACAAGCCCTCACTACCAAGGGAGGCTTAGACTCCAATGGCAGCTTCACCGACCGTACCTCAATCTCTTCAGCACTGCAATTTTGTTCCAATCCTTCTGCGACAAGGTGTCATAACACTCTTCGGCTACGGGATCAAAGTGCACGTTGATCGTGGACACTTGACGATTCAGGACGGGATCGGTGCTGCCCGGCGTGAAACGCGACTGCCCCGCATAGGCCACGGTCTGCGTCGTCTCGTGGTAATCGGTTCGGACGGACTGGTTTCACTCGCGGCTCTCCGATGGTTGGCCGATCAAGACGCCGCGTTTGTAATGCTCGACCGAATCGGTAAAGTTCTTGTGACAACCGGCCCGGTGCGACCATCCGACGCACGACTGCGACGAGCGCAATCGCTAGCCCACCAATCAGGAAGTGCCTTTCGAATTGCACAGGAATTGATAGGCCACAAACTGGCTGGCCAGGAGCAGCTTGTCCGCAATCGCTTGAAAAATGAGGCTGCGGCACAAACGATTTCCGGTCTAATTGTTGCTCTTTCCAAAGCCAAGACATTTCAGGATATTCGGCTCTTCGAATCGCATGCAGCCGCAACGTATTGGACAGCTTGGCATCATCTTCCGATCACATATCCAAGAAAGGATTTGCCTCGAATTTCCGAACATTGGCGCGTATTTAACGCCCGTAAATCACCGCTGTCTGGGTCGCCTCGCCTCGCGGTTAATCCACCGAACGCAATGCTCAATTACCTTTACGCCCTACTCGAATCTGAAGCCAGTTTAGCTCTTTCTGCCCTTGGGCTTGACCCAGGCGTTGGTGTGTTGCACGTAGACACCCCTGCGCGCGCTAGTTTGGCGTGCGATCTAATGGAGGCGGTCCGGCCAAAAGTTGACGCTTTCGTTCTCGATTGGATCACTCAAGAACCGCTACGCCGCGAATGGTTTTTCGAGCAAAGGGACGGCAGCTGTCGCTTGATGGGATCGTTTGCAGCCCGACTCTCTGAAACCACAGCAATGTGGCGTCAGCATGTTGCTCCGTTTGCCGAGCGGATTTCTCACATACTTTGGTCAACAATACAGAAACCCAGTCGCCATTCTCATCCTCCTACAAGGCTAACCCAAGGTAGGCGTCGCCAAGTGAAAGGTGGTTCCTTCGATCTACCCGATGAGCCCACTCCACGCACATCAGCTGTTTGTCGCATTTGCGGAGTGGAAATCAAGTTTGGGGATAAATACTGTCGAACCTGCGCCATAACCGCGTCGAAGGAAAATCTGGTTGAGGCTGCAAAGTCAGGGCGGGCGGCGACGGTTAGTGCAAAGGCCCAGGCACTACGCTCTACCACACAGCGTCGGCAAGCAGCTGCGTTGAGGGCGTGGAACCCATCGGACAAACCAGACTGGCTAGACGAAAGAGTTTATTGCGAGAAGATTCAGCCTCGGCTCGCAAAAGTCACTGTACCGACGATATTGGCCGCGCTCCATGTTTCGGAGCCTTATGCCACGAATATTCGTGCTGGTCGATGCATTCCACATCCGAGGCATTGGCTCACTCTAGCCGCACTTGTAAAGATCTCGGCCAGCTAAGCCGAATTCTCAATACCAACACCCGAACTATTTGCACACTCCGCAGGTGCCGCCCTCTTGCGCACAATGCTTGCAGTATTTGCAGTTCTTGCATGCGTGGCAAGGATCAGCTCCGGTACAGGTTGCATAGTACGCTTCCATGGATACCGGTGTGATCTGTAAAAGCAGGGCAATCACAACCAGTAGAACCATAGATGAAAGCAAGAATGGTTTCTTGGTATTCATGTGGACTCCTTTGATCTATGTCTTATTCTTGAAAGTCAGACTCGACTGCTTTCTACTATCTTGTTCCATTTTACTCGTCAGTTGCTGTCGTTAGGTAAGTGTCAGATATATCCAATATTAGTTATCCGTTAGATTGTCCACTGCGTGTACAATACTCTCGCCAAGATACGCCGTCAATGCCGGCAAGGCGAGGACTTGATGAAACAAGACGACAAAACGGAAATGACGACTGCTACGCCGGACGAGATTGCTGTCTACAACATGTTTCTCACTGAAGCTATCTTCGAATTGTTAGCAGAAAAGGGCATCTTGAACGGGGCTGAAGTCTTGGAGCGCGTCAAGAAGCTGAAGAGCGAGTCTCCGGTAAAGGGGAAGCAGCCCAATTAGCCATCGGTAGAAGCGTTCTGAATGAAAATTGGCCTATCTACCTGGTGGGCCCCGCCATCAGCTGCCCCTTCAGTGCGTTAACTAGAGGATTATGATAACTTCTGGCGAGCCAGGGGCCTGGTCTTTCTAAGTGACAACATGGCAAAGGTGTGGGAGATCGTCCAATCATGCGCTTATACGAAGGGACCATCACCGACTTCAATCAAGCTGTGCTACACAATGCAATCGCAGATCAGATTGCCACGAAATACGAACAGTATTACAAAAGAGCGGCAAACCAATCAGAATTCAGGGCATGGCAGCAATCTCTGCTTTTTCTTAAGAATGCCTTTGAATACAGCCGCCTCCAAGACAACGGCATTATCATCGAATACGAACTCCCATACTCTACACGGCGTATTGATACCTTAATTTTTGGCCGTGATTACCTCAAGAGTGACAGCGTCGTGTTAATTGAACTGAAGCAATGGTCCAATGACAATGTAGAGGATTGCCCCACTGAAGGAAATATTCTTGTCGACTACGGCAGATTCAGAAAAGAACAAGCTCATCCCTCGCTCCAAGTCCAAGGGTATCACTTCGATCTAATCGATTTTCTTTCTGTGTTTGGTGAAGAACCGAAGATTAGCCTGAATTCCTGCGCCTATTGTCACAATTATTCGCGTGAAGGGCCCGATCCTGTCCTCTTTTCCTCTAAATTTAAAACCACGACTGATTCTTTTCCGGTATTTGCAAAAGAAGACGTACAGAATTTGGGTGCGTATTTGCGTGCGCGTCTTTCCGAAGGAAATGGGCTAGATGTATTTGGCCGTTTTGTTACAAGCCCAATTCGCCCCTCAAGGAAGCTGCTTGAACACACAAGTCAAATGATCAACAATCAGCAGATATTCAATCTCATTGACGACCAGATTGCAGCTTATAACTCCATAATGCACAAAGCAAAACATCTATCCCAAACGGGCAGGAAGTCTGCCGTGATTGTTAAGGGTGGACCTGGTACAGGAAAGTCGGTCATCGCATTAGAGGTGATGGGAGAGTTGATGCGACAAGACAAGATCGTCTTTCACGCAACTGGTTCAAGCGCATTTACTAACACCCTCCGAAAGATAGTAGGCCCTCGAGCCCGACGCCTATTCAGTTTCTTTAACAGCTTTGCCACGACGGAGGCCAACTCGATCGAAATCCTTATTTGCGATGAAGCACACCGCATCCGAAAAACCAGCAATAGCCGGTATACCCTCCGCGAAAGCCGTTCAAACGACCCGCAGATCGACGAATTGTTCCGCGTTGCCAAACTAAACATTTTCTTTATTGACGAAAATCAAATTGTGAGGCCGACGGAAATCGGGAGCATAGCCTTAATAAAAGAGGCTGCCGCGCGATTTGGAATTGAAACTGGCGATATCGCTGAATTCGAACTAAAAACACAGTTTCGTTGTTCTGGTTCTGATGCCTATTTGCAATGGCTCGATAAGGTCTTGGGTATCACGGATTCGGAAAACGTGGCTTTTGATGCTCGGATGCAATTCAAGATATTTTCATCCCCTTCGCAGATGGTAGATGAAATTAATAAAAGAAACGCAGAAAAGAAGAATTCAGCCCGCATTGTAGCGGGATTTTGTTGGCCTTGGAGCAATTCCAAGACTGATGGCGGCCTCGTAAAAGACGTTCAAATCGGTGAATTTGCTATGCCGTGGGAAAGGAAAGACGCCTTTTGGAAATGGGCTACCGATGATTCAGGAATGGATCAAGTCGGTACGGTTTATACGGCTCAGGGCTTTGAATATGACTATATCGGAGTAATTTTTGGAAATGATCTCACGTACGATCCCACCACAAATCAATGGATAAGCAATCCGCAGAATTCCCACGATACTCAAGTAAAAAGAAACAATCCGGAGTTAACTCGACATCTTCAGCACGTATACCGCGTTCTGATGTCCCGCGCACATCGAGGGGTATATGTCAATTTTATGGATGGGGAGACAGAACGACATTTTAGAAATGCTCTACCCGAACTAGAGGTTGCTAGCCCTCTAGCTCCCCGTCTTCAGTAGTTCCACTGCCATTCCGACTTCTTGAATCGGCGGATTATCTCACCGACATCCGTGAGCGGGTCAATGTAATTAGCATGTCTTTCAATCCAATCGAGGATTCTCACAATTGCCAACTTTTGCTCGAGGGGAACAGCAGGCGACCCTGCACTTTTTTTCAAGGAGGTTGCAAACTCGCGCAATTGCACGGCTTCCCGCCAAGCGTGAGCAAACTTACTCACAACCTCGAACTTGCGATTGTATTCCTCCTCCTGCCTTCGCCGTTCTGCAGCTCGTTTTTGTTCTTCAGCTCGTTGCCGTGCAGCCTCCGCACAATCTTCTCGGTATTTCTTCACTGAGTTTGCTGTGAACTCAAACGACAAGAATATTTCACCAACTCGGCTTTCTAGGCTCTGTTTCTTTCTGTCAGCCCAGGTATGTTGAAGATGCGAAGCCTCGGTCGAAAGGAGGGTGAACTTGAGTCGCCCGGTAAGCGTGTAATCCCACCTAGGAGGACTCCACCAACTGTCAATCTTTTGATGCGAAGTCTCCTCCAGCGTAATTTTGTGCTGCTTCCGTTCGATTATCTCTGATATCGACAGGGTGATCTTCTCGTTGAGCACGATCACATTGACTGGAGAGGTGTAAGGACTGCCCCACTCAATGCAGTACCCAGCGCCATCGAGGGCATCAAACAGAGCATCCAAGATTCGTAATGCGCGCGGTAGAGATTCTAAGGATACGTCCACTGGCACCAATCTTCCCTGTTTAGCAACGGGCATGCCGCGTTTGTCCTTTTTACATCTTAGGATAGATTTATCAACGCGAAGAACGTGTCGGTGCGTTATCGAGCGATTCTCTGATATCTCGATTACAGGAGCGGGTTGATTTGGCATTAGTCGTGGGATTTCCGGTGGTCGTTTCTCATGTGGAACAATCAAGATGCTATCGAGCGCGACATCGGCAATGTTCGGCAATCGCGTGCGCGTTGGCTTCTGTCCGAATTGAAGCCGAGCCCAATACCCGCGACCCGGTACTGGAATTTGATGACGCTTACACAGTTTAGCTAGGCCGACGTCAGAGAGACCAAATTCGGCAGCTAACTTTTGCATAGGAGTCTTCCACACCTTCTCATAAAGCTCCGCGCGCGTGATCTTGCGACTTTGTTCCATTGCAGCCCTCCTCCAGGTGTCAACATATGTTTATTGGCAAACAGTTTACAGAGGTCAAAGACACTGGCACGATTCCGAAGGTTAGTTTTCCACAAGATCCAGGAACTTCCGGTCTGTCAACTTACCCGCCCCCTATTTTGTTTTCGGTGAGATCCGTCGCTGCTCTTGTTCGATTTCCATCCTAAAGTAATCCACATGTCAGATAAACGCACTCATCGGACATGTGAATGCTAACCTTGTCCTAAGCTGGAGGCATAAAGATGTGGGCAATTTACTTGGAGGCGCGTAAACAATTATTGACCATAAGGAGTCAAGCAAGCTAGGCTTTGTCCCAAACCACATGGTTCGAAGCCTGAAAGGAGTTACTCGTGTCAGACGCAACCGGGCACATGGATCGTCCAGGCTCAGGTCCGAACTCCGTAAATCTAGTCAATCCATATACGGGGATGTTGGCAAACATGTACTATCACCCGAATCCATTTTCGAATAAGCATGAAATTGTTAAGCCAAATCCTCCCGGTGTGCCAGATGAGGTTTTGGCTGAGTTTGATACCACAGCGGAGGCAAGAGAGTGGTTTCGGAATTACTGTCTGAGAACTACTTGAGATTCACAGACGTGATTGCAATTTTGGCTTGAGGACGACTCGTGCAGGACGATAAGAGTGAATTGAAGATCACTGAAGCAGAGCTTGTCGAGCTCTCTCAGGAAACGTTGGTACAGCGCCTCTCCCAAGGTAAAAATCGAAAGTACGTTCGCTTCCTCATAGCAGCACTCGGCAGTATTCCTTGGATTGGTGGTTTCATCGCTGCATCAGCCAGTCTCGCAGCAGAGCGTGAGCAGCAAGGCATCAATGACCTTCAACAGGTGTGGCTGCAAGAGCACAAAGGGAAGATAGCCGAACTCCGCGATGCCCTAGCCGATATTTTCCATCGCCTAGACAATTTCGGCGACCAAATACAACAACGGATTGAGTCTCCTGAATATCTGGCTCTGGTGCGAAGAACATTCCGTTCTTGGGATGAAGCTGACACACAAGAGAAAAAACAGATGTTAAAGAGACTTATAATGAATGCGGGTGCTATTCAGCTTTGCGATGATGACCTTATCCGACTTTTTCTTCACTGGGTTGAACTTTATCACGAAACCCACTTCGTAGTTGTCCGGGCAATTTACAGAAACCATCGGATAACGCGTGGGCAACTTTGGAATGCAATCCGAGGAAAACCAAGGCCGCGTGAAGACTCATATGAAGCTGATTTGTTCAAATATCTAATCCGAGACCTCAGCACGGGCGGCGTCATTAGACAGGAACGTCAAACGGACGGGTATGGAAATTTCGTGAAGAAAGAATCACCGGGGCGTAAACAACCCGCAGGGAACGTCATGAAGTCAGCGTTTGATGATACTGAGTATTATGTTTTAACGGATTTGGGAGCAAAATTTGTGCATTACGTCATGGAAGATGTTGCTCCACAACTAGGCTCAAACACTACTGCTGAACACAAACCGAGTTGACTGCATTCCCAAGGAACACCCTTCTGGACGGTTGCAATCAACCTAAAGTCCTGATAAACGCTCTTACCGGACAAGCGCCGTACCATTTCTCCGCTTGTCTGGTAACCCGACTTATCAGGACTTGAGCCCGTTAGCGCCGATGAAATACTGCCCCACGAGTTAACAATTGATATTATATATATCTTACTTGTTGACGGTATCTACTAACCGCGCATAAGATGAAAATGTGTTTGGTGCTGTTTGTGTGTAGCCCACGCCTTTGAACGAGCCGTCGCCATGTGGGGCGTAGAGCCTTTTCCTAACCCATCTCTTTACAGGAGGACATGAGCCCTATGAGTGAGAATGAGATCAATATCATTGTTAATGGACGACCGAAGAAGGTGCCGGGACCATCGATCTCCTTCGAGCAGGTCGTGGCATTAGCCTTTAATCCCGTTCCTCCAAACGCTTTTTTTACGGTCACCTGGAGCCACGGCAACCAGGGTGGAAGCCTTACTCCTGGTAAAAGCGTTCCGGCTCAGAACGGGATGAAGTTTGATGTCACAGAGACTGGTCAGTCTTAACCCCGATCTTAGCCGACTCCGCGCTGAGGGGTTGGATATCTCAATTGGCAAGTCGAAGCATTTGTTCATCCGCGATGTTCCCTATGTGAATGCCGCGAAGGAGATCAAGTGCGGGATTATTGCATCCGTGCTGGATCTCGCCGGAGAGACGACAATTCCTCCGGAATCGCACGTCGTCTTCTTCGTCGGTGAACCCCCTTGCGACGAACATGGCTCCGTGCTGCCCGGAGTTAGCCAGAACATAAATCAAGCCTTGGGCGAGGGGCTTGTCCCCAAACACCAGATCTCTAGAAAGCCCACAACGGGACCGAACCCCGGCAAATACGCGGATTACTACGAAAAGATCAAAACGTACATCGCAATAATTTGCAGCCCGGCACAGGCGCTGGATCAGACCGTCACGCCCTATACTCGTCCCGTTGTCGTTGCTGACGAAGAGGACGATTCGGTCTTCAAATACCTCGATACTGCAGCCACCAAGGCGGGCATCGTCGCGGCCAATCGCAAGTTGGAGGGGCCAAAGATTGCCATCATCGGGATCGGCGGAGTTGGCAGCTACGTGCTTGATTTCGTTGCCAAGACGCCCGTCGCAGAGATTCACCTTTTTGACCGCGATGTTTTCCTCAACCACAATGCCTTTAGATGCCCCGGCGCGTCGTCGCTCGAGGACCTGAGCAAAAAACAGATGAAGGTCGATTACCTCGCGGGTATTTACTCGCGGATGCGGAAAAGGATTATCCCCCACAACTGCTTCATCGACGAACTCTCCGTCGATCAACTGAAGGAAATGAGCTTTGTGTTCATTTGCATCGACAAGGGTACGGGCAAGCGGCTAATCGTTGAGCGGCTGCAGGAATGGGGTATGCCGTTCATCGACGTAGGGATGGGAATCCAGCTCGGGGAAGACAATACGCTTGGCGGAATCGTTACGGTTACGACCAGCACTGCAATTAAGCGAGACCACGTCCGCTGCCGCACGGCATTCTCCGACGGCGAAGCAGCCAATGAGTATTCCCAGAACGTCCAGATATCGGAACTGAACGCATTGAACGCGGCCCTCGCTGTCATCAAATGGAAGAAACTTTGCGGATACTTTGACGACGTGACCAAGGAGCATTACTGCGCATATACGATAAGATCGAATCGACTCATATCTGAGGATATACATGAAGCCTGAGATCGTGCTCGCTTATGAGTTCGTGGAGTTCATTCCTGACGAACTCAAGGAGCGAACGCTTTACATCTCGCACACCTATTGCACCGCCGTTCACAAATGCTGCTGTGGGTGCGGGCGGGAGGTCGTAACACCGTTCTCACCGACGGGTTGGGAACTGACTTTCGACGGTAAGACTGTTTCGCTTTACCCCTCTATAGGAAGCTGGAGCCTGCCCTGCCAGTCACACTACTTCATTACGAAGAACAAGGTGGTCTGGACACCGACGTGGACCAAGAAGCAGGTTGCAAGGGGTCGGGCGCGGGAAGCGAGGGCTAAGGAGAAATATTTCGCTAAGACGCAGCCCGCTAGGGCTGCGACCAAAACGCCAAGTGCCTCGCCGCTGGAAAGTACCAAACCGAAGGAGAGTGATGCACCCCAGCGCAAGCCTAAATTGTTGGTCTAGCCTTATGGTTAGCAACTCTGAAGTAACTCCGGAGGGCGCCGAACATGCACACAGATACATGTTCTGCAACTACCCGATAAACGCACTTACCGGACAAGTGGAATTATTGAGTAGCATCGCACGCGCACATCGGGAGCGGGGGGTTCCGACTTGGTAGCGTAGCATACTTGCCAGAACGATGCGCAGAAGGAAACTTCAAAGGCCGGCTCGAAGCCGAATCTGGTAAAACTTGGGTCGGTTATTCTTCTGTTCTCAGAGGCATAGAGGGTTCCTATCTTGCGAAACGGCATCCAGACTTCCGCATCGCTCCCCCGGTGAGCGACGCACGTATGGAGCAGAACATGAGCAAAATCACGTTGGCTGTCGGGATTATAGTTGCATTGGGAATTCTAACGGCTGCGCGCGCCGCGCACGCTCCGGCACTGGAATTGGATAGCTGTCACGATGACCTAGACAGACTTCGCCGAACAGCTTCCGACGCTTCAGATTCCGCCGATGATGCGAAATCAAAGTTTGATGAATTCGAGGCTTGCAGGCGCGACCCTGAATTCCATGACCTAATGGGTGACGGTTGCCGTAGCCGCAGAAGTGAGTATCAATCCGCACTGAGCGACCTCGAAAGCAAGATGGAAGATTTGGATAGCCGCCTGCATTCGGTACAAAGTTCGTGCGGATACGAATTCTCCCTAAACAGGATGTCTTCATTGGAGGCGGCGCAGCGCCGGCTTTGTGCTTCCTACAAAGGATTCATTGGTTTGGGCGTGACTCCTGATAACGTGCTGCAGATGTGTAAGGCGAACATGGACGTGCAGTGGTGCAAGGCGTGTCTTGGTCTAAAGTGAAAAGACCCCCGCAGGTTTTTTACCGACGGTGGCGGCCTAGACTACGGATTACTGGCGACGCGGAACTATTCCACACGCCTGATAAAACGCGCTTACGTGGATCGCGTGCGAACCGGCCCAGGCAGGGGGGTGGTCCCTTTTTCCCGCCCCTATCCGCTATCCCGCGCCCGGTTTGACACGCTGTTTGCGCCCGCCTATAGTGCAATCGCGGGGCCAAAAAGCGGCGCGGCGCGAGTGTGCGCGGCAGGCTCCCGGCGGATTCCAGAGATGGCCAAGGGAAATTTCGGCGAGCGGTTGCGGCGCGAACGAGAGTTGCGCGAGGTTTCTCTCGATGAGATCTCCGTGGCCACGAAGATTTCCGGGCGCTACCTGAACGCGCTGGAGAACGAAGAGTGGAGCAAGCTGCCAGGAGGAGTATTCACGCGCGGGTTTGTACGCAGCATCGGGCGCTACCTGGGGCTGGACGAGGAAAGCCTGCTGGGGGATTACGATCTGGCGCGCAGCAGGATGCCCGAGCGCATGGCCCCGCCGCCGTTCGAGCCGCTGCCGTGGCAGCCGCCGCGCTGGGTTCCTCCGGTCGCCGGAGCAATTATTTTTCTGCTGCTGGTGGCGGGCCTGGTCTACGGCTGGATGCGGATTTATGTGCACCACAAGACGCCGGTGAACGCGGTAGCGGCCGTGGTGCGAGCGCCGGAGCCAGCGGTCAGCGTGGCCCCGCCAAGCAGTTCCGCGCCTAATTCCGCTCAAAGCTCCGTACAAAGTTCCCTGCAAAGTTCCGAGGCGGCCACTCCCGCACCACCCACGACCGCCACCGTTGCGCCGCCGGAGAGCGCGCCTACGGCCAAGCCGGGGGCCGCAACGCCGGCAGCGGCGCAGAAGGAACCGCCCGCCTCCGCCGGCGCGCAAGAGCCGCTGAAACTGACGGTATCCACGAGCGCGGCGACGCGCGTGCGCATCATGGCGGACGGCCAGGTGAAATTCGACGCGCAAATGCCCGCGGGAGAAAACCTGAGCTTCACGGCGAAAACCGAATTTGTGGTGAGCGCGCAGGACTCCAGCGCGGTGTTGCTGGATTTGAACGGCCAGGCCATGCCGCCCATCGGCTCGCCCGGTTCCTCGGGTACAATCAAGCTAAGCAGGAAGAATCTCAGGCGGACATCCGATGGAACCTCTCAGCGCTGAACTACTCGACCAGCTACGGCGGGGCTTGGGCACCCGGGAACGCAAGATGGCCATCTGCAGCGGTTCATTGCACCTCGAGCCGGCCGACCGCGCCGTGATCCTACTGGCTTTTTCCAGCGATGAAGACACCATGATCGCCGAGCGGGCGCAGCAGTCCCTGATCAGCGAACCGGTGGAATCGTTCCTGCAAGCCATTCCGGCGGAAAATGCTCCGCCGACCCTATTCCACTACTGCGCGCGAAATCTTGCCGACAAGCCGGGCATTGCCGACGGCCTGGCCCGCAACAAGAACTGCCCGGTGGAGGACCTGGTGCACGCCGTGCCGCATCTGACCGCCGCGGGCGTGAAATTGCTGATGGATGAACTGGACCGGGTGAGCGCATCGCATGCCCTGGCCCACGCCCTGGAACATTCAACGGTGGCCACGCTCGAGCAGAAACGACTGCTGGAGGAGATGCGCGGGACCGGGGTGGACGAGGAGGCGCTGCTCGAAGGAGTGGCGGCGGTCGAGCCGGACAAACACAAACAGAAGACGCTGCTGGAGCGGCTGTCAAAGATGACCGTATCGCAGCGCGTGCAATTGGCCCTGAAGGGCGGCTCGGGCGAGCGTCGCACGCTGATC
Source organism: Terriglobia bacterium (assembly GCA_020072805.1). Classification (GTDB taxonomy): domain Bacteria; phylum Acidobacteriota; class Terriglobia; order Acidiferrales; family UBA7541; genus Acidiferrum. The sequence goes on along the minus strand of JAIQGC010000008.1, from coordinate 6,744 downwards.
CGGGATTCCAACAAGGTGGTGCAGCGCGCGGTCTTGCAGTCTCCGCGGCTGACCGACCGCGAGGTGGAATCCTTTGCGGCCATGACCAGCCTGAGCGATGAGATTTTGCGGATGATCGCCAATAACCGCACGTTCCGCAAGAACTATCTGGTGATCAAGAGCCTGATGAACAATCCGAAAACTCCGCTGGACGTGACCATGCACATGCTGCCGCTGCTCAACCCCATTGACCTCAAGATGCTGACCACCAACAAGAACGTTCCGGAGACGCTGCGCAGCACGGCCATCAAGATGATTCGCCAGCGCAACGCCGCAAAGAGCGGCGATTGAGCCCGGCGATTCGTCCGGCACCTGCGCGCCGGTAAAATTCGAAAAGGAGCCGCTTCTCATGGGCAGCAAAAAGAACGCGATTCACCGGATATTATTCGCGGCCGCCGCGCTGCTGACTCTTGCCGCCCTCAGCATCGCCCTCTTCCCTGCCGCCGGCAGCGGCGCTCCGCAGACTGCCCCTTCCGACCCGTGGAGCGCCGCGCAGGCGCTCGCTCCGGCGGATCTGGCGCGCGAGTTGAGCGGCGGCAAAGAAGCGGATCGCCCCACGATTCTCTATGTGGGTTTCCGCACGCTCTATCAGGGCGGGCATATTCCCGGAGCGCTCTATTTCGGTGAAGCCCGCTCGGAACAAGGACTGGCGGAGATCAAGAAGTGGGCGGAGAAACAGCCGCGCTCGGTAAATCTGGTGATTTACTGCGGCTGCTGCCCGTTTTCGCGCTGCCCCAATATCCGTCCGGCAGCGGCCGCGCTGCGGGAGATGGGTTTCACCCGGCTGCGCGTGCTGATTCTGCCCAACGATCTGGCCACCGACTGGATCGCCAAGAACTATCCCACGCAAAAAGGTTCGTAAGCAAAAAAAGAAGGGCGCCGCTCGCGTGCGGCGCCCCTCCCTGTTTCGTCCGTAGCCATCCCGGATTTTCTCTATCGCCTATTCGACTGCCGGTTCTCCCGCTTTGTCGGCGGAAATTCCCGTCAGGCTGAGCAGTTCATCGGTGGAGAGCACCTTGTCGACATCGAGCAGCAGGGCGAACTTCTTGCCCAGTTGCGCCATGCCCAGCAGGTAGTCCACCTTCACCCGCGTGCCAAACTCCGGAACCGCGCGGATGTCATCGGCGGCCAGGTCCATGACCTGGCTCACCGCGTCCGCCACGATGCCGATGGTGGTGTTCTGCCCTTCGAACCGCGTTTCGATGATTACGATGCAGCTCGTCTTGGTGACCGCGCGCTCCTCCATGCCGAACTTGACCCCGAGGTCCACCACCGGCACGACGCTGCCGCGCAGGTTGATGACTCCCCGGATCCACTTCGGTGTTTTTGGAACGGTCGTCACCGTGTCGTACTCGATGATCTCCTTCACCTGGAGGATGCTAATCGCATACTCCTCACCGGCCAGGAGGAACGTCAGATATTGCTGCTGTTCTACCGCTTCTTTAGTTGCCGTTGTCGTAGCCATCGGTTCCTCCTTTCCTACTTGAAGCGCGCGAAGCTGTGTTCATGCTCCGTCAGCGGTTTGCGGGTGGTGGCCGGCGCAGCGTGGTGCGCCGCGGAGTGCTGCTGCTTCTGGAAGGAGAAGCCGGCGGCCGAGCCGTCTTCGGTCACCTTGAAGAAGGCGATGAGCTGTTGCAGGCCTTCGGATTGCGAGGCCAGCTCTTCGGCGGTGCTGGAAAGCTCTTCCGCCGCGGAAGCGTTGCGCTGGGTCACCTGGTCCACCTGGGCCATGGCCTTGTTGATCTGGTTGACGCCGGAAGACTGTTCGCGCGATGCGGCGGCAACTTCCTGCACCAGCTCGGCGGTCTTCTGAATCGAGGGCACCAGTTCATTCAGCAACTTGCCGGAGTGCTCGGCGACCTTGACGCTGTCCGAAGCCAGGCTGCTGATTTCCTTGGCCGCGGTCTGGCTGCGTTCGGCCAGTTTGCGGACTTCGGTAGCCACCACGGCAAAGCCCTTGCCGTGTTCGCCGGCGCGGGCCGCTTCAATGGCCGCGTTGAGCGCCAGTAGGTTGGTCTGGTAGGCGATCTCGTCGATGATTTCGATCTTCTGGGTGATTTCCTTCATGGCCGAGACGGTATCCTTCACCGCCTTGCCGCTTTCTTCGGCGTCGCGCGCGCCCTTGCTGGCCACGCCTTCCATCTGCCGGCTGTTGTCGGTGTTCTGGTTGATCGAGGCGCTCATCTCCTCGAGGCTCGAGGTGGTCTCCTCGACCGAAGCGGCCTGCTCGGAAGTGCCTTGCGACAGGGAGGACGAAGACGACGCCACCTGCTGCGCCGCGCTGGAGATGGAATTGGCTCCGCCGCGCACTTCGGAAATTACCTTGTCCAGGCGCTCGCTCAGGACATTAAACGACGCAGTCATGGCCCCGATTTCGTCCGTACTGGTGACATTCAGCCGCTTGGTCAGGTCGCCGCTTTCCGCGGTCTCCTGCACGTGCGTGGCAATGGCTTTCACCGGCCCGATGATGCTCTGGGTCACCAGATAGGAAATAATGGAGGCCAGAAAAAGAGTAAACCCGACGATGGTCATGATGATGGTGCGCGCGGAATTGTAGGATGCCTTGCTTTCCTCGGCGCTCTTGGTCACCAGCCCGGACTGGAAGTCCGTGAACTCTTTCCAGGCATTCATGTAAGTGTCGCGCTTGGCGGGAATTTCGTTGGTGGCCACGGTCACGGCCTCGTCCTTCTTGCCCTGCAGCATCAAATTGCGCGAACGCACGAACGCATCCACGTACGGCGCGCGCGTCTGCTTGACGGCCGCAAAAAGCTGCTTGCCATGCTCCATATTCAGGCTCTCGTCGAGTTTGTCCATGACCTGGGACAGCGACTGGCGGGTGGCGTCCTGCTTGGCGATCAACTGTTCGACTTCCGTCTTGTCCTTGGCCTCCAGAATGCGCAGGGCCAGCATATTGTTCTCGTTGACCTTTTCCAGCGAATCCTGAATCATCTGCATCTTGGTCCAGCGCTGCTCTACGATGGTGTCCAGGCTCTCCTGCACCACGCCCATGCGGTTCAACCCCAGCCAAGCGGTGCCTACCAGGAGCAGCAACACCAGGCCGAAGCCCAGCGCCAGGCGCACCCCAATTTTCAGATTTTGCAAAGACATTTTCATTTCTCCTTAATGATTGCGATCAAATTTAATTGCCGTAGTCCGTCTCTCCGCATTGTCCCGCGGAACAACTGCGAGGCCTGCGTGACCACCGGTTTGAACGTTCTGGCGGTGGTTTGCGAATAGATTCGACAAAGTCGAAAGAGATAGGGCAATTATGTGCCCAGAATTGAGGGTTTGGCGAAACGGGGAGTCCACTGATTATTAGAATGCCTAATTTGTTGATTCAAAACACGATATAAATTTGTATGTAAGAGGATACTGTCTTTAATTAAGCAGAAACTACACGTTTCTAAAGACAATCCATACCAGGCCGTCTCAATCTTAAGATTTGCGGCGTCTCAGGACTTCATTTTTTGCGAGATTGATACGCGCAGAGTAGCGGTTTGTGCCCGCCCGGCGCTTGCGGGCAGCTATTGAGGATATTTAAGCCAAAAGGGCGAGCTTCCAGCGTGGCGGACGACCTATTTCCTGCTCCCGCCCTGCTTCTTGTTCAGTTCCTGCTTTTTCTCGGCCGCCTGGGCCATCTGCGCCAGGGTGGTGTTGTCCATGTCGTCGGTGATGCGCGTCTTTACCTCTTTCCAGGAGAAGTGCAGAGGGCAAGGAGCCTCTTCAGTGCACTGCGCCAGGCCCAGCACGCACTGCTTAAAGTGATTCAGGCCGTCCACGGCCTCGACGATATCGCGCAGCAGAATGGCATCGGAGCGCCGCGCCAGGAAGAAGCCTCCGCCGGGGCCGCGCCGGGATTCCAGCAAGCCCTTGCGGACGAGATCCTGCAGGATTTTGCCTAGCACCGGCAGGGGGATATTTTCTTCCTTGGAGATTTCCCGCGCGCCAACGGCCGCGGTTCCGCTGGAATTAGCCAAATAGACTAAAGCGCGGATTCCGTATTCGCAAGGTTTTGAATAGAGCATATACAAATCCTCATTCCTAATGTACTCGGCAGGAGGCTCTTGTCAATAGCCCTAGGCGATCAAATGCGCAGTATAAGGGTAACTATATGAAGGTCAAGCCTATGAAATACAGGCGAAACTATAGCATGTTCGGAAGGCAAGGGATCAAAACAGTTCCATTTTGAGGCAGTTCGCCGCGGCTAAATCTAGTACGAGGCGGCCGGGATCACCTTGGGGTCTTTTCCCTATTCTGGTGCGATTCCGGCGCGGGATTTGGGGAAGAAGCCAGCAAGGCCTGGATCACGGGAGGTCCCGCGTTCAATACCAGGCGAACCGCCTGGGTTTCTCCGCGATTGATCTGGGCGACCTGCGCGTTCTGCAGAAGATCCAGGAAGGCGGCGCGCTCGGCGGGAGTCAGTTGCGCGCGCCCGCCGGAAAATTCCAGCGCGGTGCGCGCCAGCAGGAGCAGGTTTTCGGTCAGTTCGGCGATTTGCGCGGCGGCCTGATCGGAGATGGCTTCGGCTTCGAGCACAATTTGCGTGCGCTCGCTGTCCGGGCGGGCCGCGAAGGTGACCCAGCGGATTTTTTCGGCCAGGGCGGTGAGCTGGTCCGAGCGCAGGCCGCCCGGAAAACGCCGGGAAAGCTCGCGCATTTGGGCGGGGTCGGGATGGAGCACACCGAAGATGGGCGAGCCGGCCAGACGCAGGGCGCGTTCGTTTCGTTCGCGGGCCGAAGCATCCGCTGCGCGGGAACGAACCAGCGAATCCGCTTCGCCTCCGCCGGTCAGGAGGATGCGGCCGTTCCCGAGGAAGGAGAAGCTGACGGGCAAGGGGCTGCCGCTGACCGGCATGGTGAAGATATCCTGTCCGCCGCGGGATTGCTGCTTGCCGGAACGCAGCGCCAGCGCGCGGATTTTGCCGGCGTCAAAGCGCCCCTCGACGGCGGCGTAAAACGTGCGCGTGTCCCCGCGGGTGACGATGGCGATGGCCAGGCGGTCGAGATCGCGTTCAAAATCGAAGCCGGTATCGCGCACGAATTGCGCGTATTCGGGCTCTTTTTGCGCATCCGGCGCAAGGCTTTTCAGCCGGGCCAGGACGCCGGACTGGCGCAACGCGGCCAGGTCCACATACACGAGCGAGGAAGCTTCGGCGGGCAGATCCTCAATGAGTTCGACGGCGGGAACTTCGCCGGAGGGCCGCAGGTGGAGAAAGACGGCGGTTGCGCCCGCGGCCAGGGCCGCGGCGAAAACCACCGCCGCAAGTGTCCTGTGGCGCGGCTGCATGCCCCTCACCGGGGCCTTTCGGGGAGCGTGGAAGCGCTGAAATGCGAAAGCATTTGTCCGGGGCCTCAGGGAGATGGTACACTGGTTTTTGAACTGGTTAGCCATAGCGAATCGCCGGGACAAGATTTCCACAGAGCTGGTCTCCGACGTGCTGGCGGCCCGTACCAGGCCCTTGCAATTTCCTTGCCCTCTCTGGTATCCTTGTCAGGTTTGAGCGGTGCTGGCGTAGCTCAGCTGGTAGAGCATCTGATTTGTAATCAGAGGGTCGGGGGTTCAAATCCCTCCGCCAGCTCTGCCAGAAAACAGCAAGGGGAGTGAGGCGGAGCGAATTCTGGTTACAAAATCAGACGGGCTGGTGTCTTTACGGCACGAGTCCATTTTTGCGTCCCTTCGCGCCCCGCATTCGGCTTGTGCAGGGTGAATCGTAAAGCGAGCCGGAAACAGCAGGCAGTTTCGCGGGACGGGTGGGTGAGTGGCTAAAACCAGCAGACTGTAAATCTGCCGCTCCTTGCGGGCTACGAAGGTTCGAATCCTTCCCCGTCCACCACTGGCTCGCGGAGCGCAGGACACTGCAGGGCAATCGCTCGAGGCGTTGATCGTTCGCGATCATCACAAAGCGATGTTTAAAGGCTGGTGAGTGGCGCGGCACAAGAGCCGTCAGGGAATCGTGCGCCGCGTTGCAGTCGGTTTTCGGTGGAAATCGGGTTTGGCCTGGGTAGCTCAGTTGGTAGAGCGCGTCCTTGGTAAGGACGAGGTCACCGGTTCAATCCCGGTCCCAGGCTCCAGTTTTCCGGCGGGTGCAGGGCAGGCCAGGTTCGGGAGCAGATGGGCGGGGGTAACTCAACGGTAGAGTCTCGCTCTTCCAAGGCGATGGTTGCGGGTTCAAATCCCGTCCCCCGCTCCAGAGATTGCAGGCGGAGCGCGTAACACGGAACGAAGAAGCAGACGGAAACAGAGGACAGACGCACATGGCTAAGGAGAAATTCGAGCGCAGTAAGCCGCACGTAAACATCGGGACGATTGGGCACATCGACCACGGCAAGACGACCTTGACCGCGGCGATCACCAAGGTGCTATCCAAGCACAACCCCAAGGTCACCTTCCGCGCGTTTGATTCCATCGACAACGCGCCGGAAGAGCGCGAGCGCGGGATCACCATCGCCGTTTCGCATGTGGAGTACGAAACGCCCAACCGGCACTACGCGCACATTGATTGTCCGGGCCACGCCGACTACGTGAAGAACATGATCACCGGCGCGGCGCAGATGGACGGCGCCATCCTGGTGGTGGCGGCGACGGACGGACCCATGCCGCAGACGCGCGAGCACATTCTGCTGGCGCGGCAGGTGGGCGTTCCGGCCATCGTGGTCTTCCTGAACAAGTGCGACATGGTCGAGGACCCCGAACTGCTCGAACTGG
>JAIQGC010000007.1 GCA_020072805.1 Terriglobia bacterium | reverse complement strand
TTGTCTTGCGTCTTGGCGAAAGCCGGCCCTCTGCCGCTACATCTGTTGCGGCAGCGCCTTGGCAGGCGCTGTCTTGGGGGGCTTCGCCGCGGTACTCGGGCTTCTTCAAGGCTCGCCGGGTCTCCCGATCTTCGTGGTAAAATGTGACCAGTCCGTAGGCAACCAGCGCCATCACTTCCCACCCCATCAGGAACAAAAAGGCATTGGCGGCGGTAAAAACGATTGTCAAGCTGAGAAGCAAGAGATGGAATAAGAAGCCGAAGAGGCCGATGTTCCTCTTGCCCTCGAATTCTTTCACATAGCTGAATGAGTAGATGGAAACCGCGCCTGCCAGAATCGCCAGGGTCAAGTTGAAGAAGCCAGCGAGAGCATCATAGTTAAAGCTGTAGGCGAAGAGCGGAATTCCTGACGAGACCGACCAGCGAACCGGCGAGCCTTGAAGAAGCCCGAGTACCGCGGCGAAGCCCCCCAAGACAGCGCCTGCCAAGGCGCTGCCGCAACAGATGTAGCGGCAGAGGGCCGGCTTTCGCCAAGACGCAAGACAAGCCAGGGCGCCGGCCGAGTAGGCCGCAAGACTAAGCGCGAAGATCGTGCCAACCGGAAGCGTGTTCATGAGACCTGCTCACGACGACCCGATGATAGAACTTTCGGATAACTTCGCGCCATATTTGTTCGTCCGATTTTCCTTTACGGTGGCAATCGCCCTACACTGCGTCACCTCGCCCCTTTGCGGCCTCTCGCTCTCTTGTTCATCCCTCGGTGCACAAGAGCCAAAGCCTAATAATCTATATTCCTATTTACTTCATAAACGCAGAATTGCACGATCCCTTAACTAGTTCGCAGGAGGGGCATAAGACTTTGAGATGATTCGGATTCCATTGGCATCCCGCGCTGGCTTCACGTAAATCGCAAAGGCATGCTCTTCCGGAGATTCGCCAGGATCGTGAAATTTGCCGTCAACCCAACCGCCCGGTGGCATCTCAATCCACGGAAAACTTGAGTCCGTGAATTCCTGTACCGCGGGGACTCGCTGTTTCGATGTACTTGCGATGCTCATCCAATCCGATGACGGGGATGGTCGTTCTACAAGTTGTCCGACCGGTGCACGCGTTGTTGTGTTTATCGGATAAAAGATGGGATGGTTCCCCCGGTTGCTTAACTGGAACCGTACGGAGAATCCGGATCCATTTCCGGATCTCTCCGGGGGTGACAACGTCAGATTCACAAGTGCTGTGGAATTCGGGTTGAGGTTCGCATCCGGCTGCTCTTCCACGCGACCAAAGTGCTCCGCCAGAACAAACAACAACGCGACCACGGTGAAGAATGCAGGGAGGTTGATGTTGGCCTTTCGTTCTTGTGCTGCGGGATAACCAGGTGAAGAAAGCAAACGGGAGCTGTCGCCATTTGTTTGTTTTGAAAGTGAAGGCGCTGCCCAAAATCGAAAAACAGTGAACTTGGGTCTGACAAACATAAACGCCTCCTGCTATGTGCCGCACCCCAGACGGTGGTGCCGCCCATCTCTACGAGTCCGTTAAATGCTTTCTATCCTATCGGATGGAAGCAATAAACTCATCGACGAAAAAAATTGCACTTGACATATACATCTGCGAAGATTACAGTATGCATGTATACAAGGATGAGCATGCCACAGCAGCTTGCCAATTTCAAGTCTGAATTCTTCAAAGCCCTCGCCCACCCTATCCGCATCCGGATCCTCGATTCTCTTCGTGATGGCGAGAAGGGGGTCAATGAACTCAGCGAGATTCTGAAGATTGAGCCCGCGAATGTTTCTCAGCAGCTCACGATTCTGCGAATGCGCAACATCGTGATGGGGCGCAAAGCGGGCAGCAATGTGTATTACTCCGTTTCGGACCCGACACTGTTTCGGCTTCTTGATATAGCGAGAGATATCTTCAATAACCACTTGGTGGGTGTGAGAGACATGCTTCAGCAGATGGAAACGGTCCCCTAGGGAAAAAAAAATTTGCCCATCACCTGCACATACTCGCAGATGCAAGAGTGCCTATGAAGCCTGACTTCTTTGTTAAGCCTGAACGAGGAGATCAATCACCATGCCGGATTACTACACTCCCCAGCAGTTAGCCCAGAAGTTGGATATCGCGGAATCCACAATCGCGGAACTCCAGACAAAGGGTTTCCTTGAGCCCACGATAAAGGACGGCAGGTTCTATTTTTCCTCTCGGCAAGCGTACCGTCTGCACGCAGCCGTTCGGTGGGCATGCAAGGACAAAATAGATTTGCAAGAGGCTTTCGCGCGCGTGGAAAAACGCTGGCTTGCTCAGACCAGCGCACCGAAAGACTAGGGATGGCCTCGGAGAGCGGGCCCGGCCTGCGCTTCCCGATGCCGGGCCGGGAGTCGGCTGAGGAGCGTGCCGCGCGGACGCAACGGAATGCCAGCGGCAGAATCGAAGCGCTCGTATTTTCGTGGCCCAGCCCGCAAGGAGTTTGAAGTGAGGCTGGACAGAAACCAGGAATTCGAAGTAGAGAAGTCTGACACCCCCCGCAACCAATTTGCCCGGGCGGGCAACTCATGCGGAATCTGGAAGAACGGAAACTAGAAAAAACACAATGAACAACTGGCTACCCAAATCCGTGCTGTGTCTCAAATCCTACACGAGGCGTCTGTTCGTGGCGGACCTTCTTGCAGGTATAACCGTTGGTCTCGTCGCACTGCCTCTCGCGATGGCCTTCGCCATCGCTTCTGGCGTTCCCCCCCAGGCCGGTCTGTATTGCGCGATCGTGGCTGGTTTTGTGGTTTCGGCACTGGGCGGATCGAAGACCCAAATTGGCGGTCCAACCGGCGCGTTTGTCGTTGTCGTCTTCGGCATTGTGGCGAAGTATGGCCTGGACGGGTTGTTCATGTGCACGTTGATGGCCGGTGTCCTCTTGTTGATTCTGGGCGCAACGGGTTTAGGCACGGCCGTCAAATTCATACCGCGCCCGGTCGTCGTCGGTTTTACGAACGGTATCGCGGTTATTATCGCCAGCACGCAAATCAAGGATTTCTTTGGGCTAAAGATCGAGAAGGTTCCCGGTGAATTTCTCGGCCGCATTCAGACGATTGCGCGCAATTTCTCTTCGTTCTCGCCGTTGGAGACGGGCCTAGCGATTGTAGCCCTTGCCGTGATTATCGTTTTCATGCGCTACGTAAAACGGATTCCGGGGTACATCGTCGCCCTCTTTGTCGGTACGGCGGCGGTCGTGCTGCTCAAACTGCCTGTCGAAACGATTGGGACTCGCTTTGGGGGCATCCCCTCCGGGCTACCCACTCTTAACATTCCGCATTTCCATCTGAACTTGCTCCGACCGTTGATTTCGCCGGCAATCACGGTGGCCATGCTAGGCGCAATCGAATCATTGATGTCCGCGGTCGTCTCCGATCGCATGAGCGGCGACAAGCACAACCCGAATGTGGAACTTGTGGGACAAGGGATCGCGAATATTCTTTCTCCGCTGTTCGGAGGGCTTCCGGCGACGGGCGCCATCGCACGAACGGCCACCAACATCCGTTCCGGGGCAAAGACTCCGGTATCCGGAATGATTCATGCCTTGACTCTCCTGGCCATCGTGGTCTTCGCAGCTCCCCTGGCAAGATTCATCCCGTTGTCGGTCCTGGCCGCAATTCTTCTGGTTGTCTCTTACAACATGGGTGAGTGGGGGGAAATTCCGGAGCTTTTGAAGCTCTCTCGAATGGAGATTGCGACATGGCTCGTCACTTTTCTATTGACGGTGTTTGCGGATCTGACGGTAGCCGTGGAAGCGGGCATGATTCTCGCCGTGCTGGTTTTCATTAAGAAAGTCACACAAACCACCACGGTCTCGGAGGCAACCGAAGAGTACGTCCGCGAAGGACATGTTCACATCTTGCAGCACAAGGTAATCCCTGCTTACGTCTCCATCTTTAGAATTCATGGGCCATTCCTGTTTGGAGCGACCGACAAGATCGAGGAGATCACAACTCGGTTGCCCAGCCTGCCCCCGATCCTGATTCTAAGATTGCGCAACATGACCGCGATCGATTCCACCGGCCTGCAAGCATTGGAAAGCTTAGCGGACCAAGTGCACGAATCGGGACGGGAACTGATTCTCTGCGGAGCCAGGGAACAACCTTCGAGACTCATGCATCAGGCTGAGTTTCAGCAGCACATCGGACCCGAGAATATGTGCCACAGCATCGCGGAAGGGCTGAACCGCGCCAGGGCGGTCTACCCGGAAGTTTCTAAACGTCATCCTGTGGGAACGGTTTGGGGCCGAAGAAGTGCGGATGTCCTGCAGGAGTCCGGAGCGGCGTTGCCGGAAACAGCGCCTATCATCAAGGAAATCAACTGAAGAAACTGATTCAAATTTCACATTTGGGTTTATTCCGCCCACATTTCGGACATGGGGCCCTGTTGCGTCCCTTGACTCACCAAATCAGGGGCTGCGCGAGGCGACCTGTCGCGGTTTTTTCACTTCAGTCCATTATGGACGGTTTTGGACGGCAGCTGCGCATATAGCTCATAATTTCAAAAACATAGCGGGAATCGGGCCTGGGTTCGATTCCCATCGCCCGCTCCATAAGTCTCGATGATTTAATTGCCCTTACGCGCGTAAGTTACTGAAATCCAGCTTCAAGATGGCCGGTTTTGGACGCCAGTTGGACGCCATCCCCGGCCGGTTCAGCATCCGCAGGCCCACTCATGGCCGCCAGTCCGTTCTTCTCGAGCCCTGCGATGCGTCGATTTTCATTCCCTGCTTGAAAGACATATTCCAAGCGAAAGTATTATTGATTCTGTTCAATCACCGCATCGCTGAGTCTTGCCTTCTGCCACAGCACGTCAGAATCATTCGCGTTGTTCGGATAAAACTGCAGCGATTCACGGTTTGTGGGCAGAAGGAGTACGTCAACGCGGCGATTATAAGCAAGCCAAGTCGCACGGAAATTGCGCACTCGGGACTCCGAAGGTTGATTGGGATTCTTCGCCTGGAGATCAGTGACGGTGGCCATATCGATGGGCCTTTCTTCGCCGTAGGCCTCCGTTTCGATCTTGTTCTCCGCAACGCCCTGGGAAATCAGGAATTCCCTGACCCGTTGTACGCGCCGTTCGGACAAGAACTGGTTGTACTTGTTCGTGTTGCGCTCGTCGGCATAGCCAGCCAGGGTGAGCTTCGCGTCCGGATCATATTCAAGATATTTTGTGAAGCCGGCGGCAAGCGCTGTCAACGCCTCCTGCTGACTCCGAACCAGACCGAGTGACGGCTTCTGCGTGCTTGGATAGTCTGTGGGATAAAAGACACTATGCAGAAGCATCTCAGGAATCGGCTCAATGGAGCCAGTGATGTGGACGGCCGCGGTTTTAGTTTCAGTACCGCCGCAGGCATTGCTTGCACTGAGGGCGTATTTCACGACCTCGTCCACGGGGCCATTCGATGTCTGAGATGGCGTAACAACCAAGGAACGGCTTCCGCTCGTGTCCACCGTGCCGAGGGGTGCGAGAGAAACAGTGTCAGCATTGGTGGCAGACCAATTCAGGGAAATGTTTCCCGCTTCCTTTACCTTGTCGCCGATGCGGCGGTAGCGGGCTTCGGCGGGAGACACAGTGAGTGAGGATTGAACCACGGGATTCACTTCCACGGTGGAACTAGATTTGGTCACTCCGCCCGGACCGGTAGCGGTAAGTTCGTAAGTGGTACTCTCCTTCGGAGACACGCTGCGCTGGCCAGCCACAGGAACTGGACTCATCCCGCTGATATCGGCATCTATTGTTTCAGCAGAAGTCCATTTCACTTCGCTGCGCTGCCCGCAATCAATTTTCGAAGGGTATGCCGAAATTGACGAACTAACGGGTGCAATCACGACCGTAGCACTTGCAATTCCCGCCTTAAATCTGTGAAGCGAGTCCAGATGTTTTCCGCGGGACCAGTCCTTGGTTCGTATCCTTCCATTCGATATATCGACAATCACCCGCTGGTTCTCCGGAACAGACAGCTTCCCAGACCAAATTTCGGTTCCGTGCCGGGTGATTGTTACCAGGTGATTTCCCGGCGGAACGATCAGCTCCTGGTGTAGAAACAATTCGTTGTTGAATTCATCGACATGACCAACGAAGTAGCTCGGACTCTTGCCATTCAATAGAACGGCAGCATCACCCGCGTCCAAGTGTCCCACTTCAATCTGTATGCGTCCCTTCGGACCAAACACGACATCGCCTTCCCTCTCAAGTGAGACATCCAGCGGAGTGGTTTCACCGGGGTTAATTGTGACTTCTCGAGCCCAAAACCTATACCCGTAGTTGGCCACAAGAATCTTGTGTGCCCCGACGGAAAGATCGACGGTTCGGCTTCCCGGCGCCATTCCGTTTCCGTCGACAAATAGATAGGATTCGCCCGGGGTAACATTAATTTTTAACTTGCCCAAGTTGGCTTCCTGCGCATAAGCGACCGCAGTGAGTAATGCGGCCATGCCCAGGCTCACCAAAAACGTTCTGAATGCTGGACTCTTCATGGCCTAGTTCTCCTTTGCACAAACACATGACGTAAAGACTCTCGACCTCCGGTCTCTCCCTGCGGAGAGATTTGACGTTCGCCAAGTCTTTTGCTTTTAATTAAATGCTTCATCGCGAGTGATGTCAGTGGGCCAAGTCACCATGAAAGGTGAGCATGGTCACAAGCCATTCTAAGAAATGATTTCGTTTTTCGGGAGAACGCAGAGTGGGTTTACTCTTTGCCCTGCGTTCTTGGCACCGACGTCGATCGTCGAAGCAAAGCGGTCGTCGCCGGCAACGAAGTAGACGATGCATGGAGCGAATTCGAAAGTTTAGGCTTGCCGTTGCATGCGAATTCGAGCCATTGGGGTGTGAGGGCCTCCGGTTGCCGAACTGCCAGAAGCGGTCGAATCGGAGTCGGGCGCCATTGTGGACACCTACTCCGACGCGCAGTGGTGAGGCAGGACAGGCGGAAGCGGTTCGCCGCGCATGGACGCGGGGCTAAGTTCGAGAAATGTGGCCGGCTTGTTTTCGGAGTGGTGCGCCGAGGGAAGGAGGCTTATACTCGCTTCCCACATTCAGGCCGCGAGTGGAAATTCCGGGGACTGAGGGAGAGGGAATGAGCGCAATCACAAGTGAACTAGGCGGCAGGATGCTCTACAGCATGAAAATGATGCGCGAGATGGAGCACCGCATCGAGAAGCTGTACCGTCAGGGAAAGATCGTGGGCGGGGTGTTTTTTGGGCGCGGGCAGGAGGCCATATCCACCGGCAGCGCGATTCTAACCGAAGCGGAGGATGCGGTCTGTCCGTGCCACCGGGATTTGGCGGCATTCCTGATTCGCGGAATGGAGCCGTGGGTGATTTTCGCGCATTATCTGGGACGGCGCGACGGACCGACGCGGGGGCGCGACGGAAACACGCACATGGGTTCGCTCAAGCATCGCATCATTTCCTATATCAGCTCGATGGCGGCGATTGTGCCGGTGGCCAACGGCGTGGCTTTTTCCTTTCAATACCGCAAGCAGCCCAATGTGGTGCTGTGCTACTTCGGCGACGGGGCTACCAGCCGGGGCGAGTGGCATGAAGCGATGAATTACGGGGCGGTCTTCAAGCTGCCCATCGTGTATCTCTGCAACAACAACAAATATGCGTATTCGACGCCGACGCAGCGGCAGATGGCCGTGGCGCACATCACGGATCGCGCGAGCGGTTATGGGATGCCCTGCCGGCGCGTGGACGGCAACGATGTGCTGGCCGTGTATGAGGCCACGCAAGAAGCCATTCTCCAGGCCCGAAGCGGAGGAGGGCCGACGCTGATTGAATGCGAAACGTTTCGGATGAGCGGGCATTCCGCGCATGACGGCGCGGAGTATGTGCCCAAGGAACTCTTCGAGGAGTGGGCCGGCAAATGCCCCATCGCGCGGTTCGAGAAAGTTTTGCGGGAGCGAGGATTGCTTACCGCGGAGGAAATTGCCCGGATGTATGAGCGGATTGCGGAGGAGATCGAGCAAGCGGTGCAACGGGCCGAAGAGTCTCCTTTTCCCGACGCCGGAGAATTGCTGGACGGCGTGTTTGCCGATAGCCAGGCGAAAAATCCACAAGCGGCGGCTTCGCCGGCGAAAGGGAATTAGGACATGGCCGAACGGACGTATCTGGAAGCGATTCGCGAGGGAATCTGGGAAGAGATGGAGCGCGACGGAGATGTCTTCCTGCTGGGGGAAGACATCGGCGCCTACGGCGGGGCATTCAAAGTGACGGCGGGAATGCTGGAGCACTTTGGAGAGCGGCGCATTATTGACACGCCGCTGGCGGAAAACGCGTTTCTGGGAGCGGCGATCGGCGCGGCGATCATGGGACTGCGGCCGATTGTGGAGCTGCAGTTCGCCGATTTCATCACCACGGCCTACGACCAGATCGTGAACTACGCGGCGAAAGCGCGTTATCGCTGGGGAGCGGGCGTGCCCATGGTGATTCGCGGGCCGTCGGGAGGGGGCGTGCATGGCGGGCCATTTCATTCCAATAATCCGGAAATGCCGTTTGTGCATACGCCGGGATTGAAAGTGGTGGTTCCAGCGAGCGCCTATGACGCGAAGGGATTGATCAAGGCGGCGATTCGCGACCCCGACCCGGTGCTGTATTTCGAGCACAAACTGCTCTACCGGAGAATCAAGGAGGAGATTCCGGCGGGAGACTATGTTGTTCCGCTGGGGCAAGCGCGAATTGCCCGTGTGGGGCGGGATGTTTCCGTCATCACCTATGGGGCGATGGTGTTCGTGGCGTTGGAGGCTGCGGAGGTCTTGGCTAAAGAGGGAATCGAGGCCGAGGTGATTGACCTGCGTTGCCTGGTGCCGCTCGATGAAGAGGCGGTGCTGGCCAGCGTGCGCAAGACCAGCCGGGTGATTCTGCTGCATGAGGACACGATGCAGGGCGGTTTTGCCGGGGAACTGGCCGGGCGCATCGCGGAAAAGGCGTTTGAAAGCCTGGATGCGCCGTTGATGCGCATTGCTTCGCCGGATTGTCCGGTGCCCTTCAGCGCGCCGCTGGAAGAAGCGTTTCTTCCCAACGCCAAAGACGTGATTGAAGCGGCGCGGAGCCTGAAAGCGTATTGAGCGGGGGACTCCCTGCACCTGCTGCCGAGTGGCTTGGAGGGGCCGTCGGGGGAGGGGAACGAGGGTATTAAGGAAAAGAAGAGGGGGAGCTATTTAAGGCTTGACAGGGCCGGGATTTTACGAAAAACTATGTTACGAAAGATAGCGCAGGGCACATAAAGTGTAATATTTAAATCGCGCTCTCTTCCGGGGTGTCCGGCCATGGCCACAGCGATCAGCTCTCCGGCGCAGGTGCTGCTCTCCGGCAATGAGGCCATTGCGCGCGGCGCATTGGAGAACGGCATCCGGGTGGCCACGGGCTATCCGGGGACGCCCAGCACGGAAATTCTGGAAAGCCTGGCGCGGTACGACAGCGAGCACTACGTTTCCTGGTCCCCCAATGAAAAAGTAGCTTTGGACGTGGGAGTGGGCGCAGCCGTGGCCGGTAGCCGCGCGCTGGTGACCATGAAGCACGTGGGGCTCAACGTGGCAGCGGACACTCTGATGAGCGTGGCCTACACGGGCGTGCGAGCGGCGCTGGTGATCGTGGTGGCGGACGACCCGGGCGTGCACAGTTCGCAGAACGAGCAGGACACCCGGATGTATGCGCGGTTCGCGGAACTGCCGTTGCTGGAGCCCTCGGACAGCCAGGAAGCCAAGGATTTTTTTCAGCTGGCTTGCGAAATCAGCGAGCGTTTTGACACGGCGGTTCTTCTGCGCAGCACGACGCGGCTTTCGCACAGCAAGGGCATGGTCACGCTGGGAACGATTCAACCCTCCCGCGCCAAGGAATACGAGAAAAACCTGAATAAATTCGTGCTGGTGCCGAGCAACGCGCGGGTGCGCCATGAAAAGGTGGTGGAACGCACGGGCTTGCTACGGGAGTTTGCGGAAACGACGGAATTGAACCGCTGGGAGAAGGGCAGCAGCGAAATTGGCGTCATCACCAGCGGGGTGTGCTACCAGTACGTCAAGGAGATTCTCCCCGATGCCAGCGTGTTTAAAATCGGGCTGATGAATCCCCTGCCCATTCACCGGCTGCGGAACTTTGCGGCGAGCGTGGACCGCCTGCTGGTGGTCGAGGAACTGGAGCCGGTAATCGAGGAGCAGTTGAAGGCCAATGGGATTCAGGCGGAGGGCAAGGAATATTTCACGCGATTGGGCGAATTCAGTCCGGAGCGGGTGCGCGCGGGTTTTCAGAAGGCTGGGGTTTTGCCCATGCCGAAGGCGCCGGAAACTGCCGGAGCTGCCGCAGCGGTGAAAGAAAATCTTTTCCGGCCTCCGGCGTTATGCCCCGGTTGTCCGCATACGGTGCCTTATCTGGTCTTGAAGAAGCTGAATGCGCTGGTGGCCGGAGACATTGGCTGCTACACGCTGGCGGTATATGAGCCGCTGGCGGCGATTGATACGACGCTGGCGATGGGCTGCAGCATCGGAATGGCCGTGGGCTTGCAGAAGGGCGGAGACGGCACCCGCCCGGTGGTGGCTACGATCGGCGATTCGACGTTTTTTCATTCGGGCATACCGCCGCTGATCGACGCGCTCTACAACAACGTCAAGATTACCGTGGTCATCCTGGACAATCAGACCACGGCGATGACCGGCGGCCAGGAGCATGCCGGGACGGGAAAGAATTTGCGCGGAGAAACGGCGCGGACTGTGGACATCGCCACGCTGTGCAAGGCCTTGGGCGCGGGATTCGTCGAGGTGGTGGACCCGTACGACGTCTCCGCCGTATTTCGCACGCTGAAGTCGGCCATTCAATATGACGGCGTTTCCGTGGTGATCACCAATCGCCCCTGCGTAGTTTCTCCGGCTACGATTCGCACCACGCCGTACGCGGTCACCGCGAAGGAATGCAATGCCTGCCAGATGTGCATGAATCTGGGGTGCCCGGCGATTATCTGGACCGAGGAGATGCACGAAGGGCAGCACAAGGTAACGATTGATCCGGTTGCATGCATGGGCTGCGCGGTCTGCGGACTGCTTTGTCAGACGAACGCCATCATTCCGCTGGCGGCCGATCCGGCCCGGCGCACGGTGTAAAGGCATGAGCATGGAACCCAACGGAACGCAGAATGTGCTGATCGTGGGCGTGGGCGGCCAGGGCGTAATTCTGGCCAGCGACATTCTGGGCGTGGTGTGCATGAACCGCGGTTATCAGGTGAAGAAAAGCGAAGTGCACGGGATGGCCAAGCGCGGCGGCGTGGTGTACAGCCACGTGCGTTATGGCGCGCAGGTGCTTTCGCCAACGATCGAGCCGGGGACGAGTGACGTTCTGCTGGCCTTTGAGCCGGCTGAGGCGCTGCGCTGGAGCAAGTACGTGAAGCCGGGCGGCACGATCATTGTGAACTCGCGCAAGCGCATTCCTCCGGCGGCCTGCCAGGATCGCCGCATGGACGCGCCGACGCGTTACCCGCAGGGGATTGAGCAGGCGCTGCGCGGGCAGGTTGGCGACGTGCGGCAGTTTGACGCGGAAGAGCTGGCGGTGGAGATCGGCGACCACCGCATGTGCAATACGGTGCTGCTGGGGGCGCTATCGAGCGTGTGCGAATTCGAGTTGCAGGACTGGCTGGGGGCGATTGCGGCCAGCGTGAAGCCCAAGACGGTGGAGCGCAACCAGAAAGCGTTTTTGGCGGGGCGCAATGCGCAGTTCGCGGCGATGAGGGATTCGCTGCCCTCGGAAAAATGCGAGATGAGCCGCAGCGTGACTTGCCTGGATGCGCCGGAGATTGCGATTCACGACAGCTGGTGCAAGGGCTGCGAGATCTGCGTGGTGGTCTGCCCGCAGGCGTGCCTGAAGATGAACGAGCGGAACCGCGCGGAAGTGGTCAAGGCGGAGGCGTGCATTCGCTGCATGCTGTGCGAATGGATGTGCCCGGACCTGGCCGTGCGCGTTCAGTAGGGAGCTGCGCAATGGGAGCCGCAACGAAAACCGTTCAATTGCTGCAGGGGAATGCGGCCTGCGCGCGCGCGGCGCTGGCCGCGGGCTGCCGCTTCTACGCAGGTTACCCCATCAGTCCGTCGTCGGAAATTGCGGAAGTGATGGCCCGTCTGCTTCCTCCCGCCGGGGGGAAATTCATTCAGATGGAGGATGAGATTGCCTCGCTGGGAGCGGTGATTGGCGCGTCGCTGGCCGGAGTGAAGGGGATGACGGCGACGAGCGGTCCGGGATTCTCGCTGATGCAGGAGCACATCGGCTACGCGTGTTACGCGGAAGTGCCCTGCGTGATTGTGAACGTGATGCGCGGCGGACCGAGCACGGGGCTGCCCACGCTGCCGGCGCAGGGAGACGTGATGCAGGCGCGCTGGGGGACGCACGGGGATCATCCGGCGATTGCGCTGTGCCCGAGCACGCCCGCAGAAGTCTACGAGCTGACCGTGCTGGCGTTTAATTTGTCGGAACGTTTGCGCACGCCGGTGATCCTGCTGATGGATGAAGTGGTGGCGCACATGTACGAGAAGGTGGACATGCGCCGGCTGGCGAACCTGCCCGTGGAAAATCGCGCGCGTCCCACGTGCGAGCCGGGGAAGCACGCGGCGTTTACGCCGGGAGCGGATGGCGTTCCGGTGATGGCGCCGTTCGGGGACGGTTACCGCTACCACGTGACCGGGTTGGCGCACGACGACCGCGGGTATCCGACACAGGACCCCAAGCTGGTGGCGGCGACGAACCGGCGGTTGCAGGAAAAGACGGTGCGCAATCGCGAGGGGCTGATGCGCTACGAGCTTCTCGATACGGAGGACGCGGAAGTGATCGTGTTTGCCTACGGCATCGTCGCGGCGGCCGCCCGCCGGGCGGTGCGCGAGGCCCGCAAACAAGGAATCCGCGCCGGGCTGTTTCGCCCCATCACGCTGTGGCCTTTTCCCGGAGAGGAACTTGCCGCGGCCTGCGCAGGCGCTTCACGGGTAATCGTGGCGGAAATGAACCTGGGGCAGATGAGCGGAGAGGTGCAGCGGGTTATCGGCCGCAGCAAGGATGTGGAGAGCTGCCTGAAAGCCGACGGGGAAGCGATCAGCCCGGAGGAGATTCTGCTGGCGATCGAGGGAAAGGAAGTGCGCCATGTTTGATTTCCGGGAGTATCTGCGCATGGAAATGTTTCCGCACATGCTCTGCCCCGGCTGCGGGCACGGCATCGTGCTGGGCGCGCTGCTGCGCGCGATTCACTCCTTGAAACTCACCAAGGACGAAATCGTGGTGGTGTCGGGGATCGGCTGTTCCAGCCGCCTGGCGGGCTACGTGGATTTCAATACGCTGCATACGACGCACGGGCGGCCGCTTGCGTTTGCCACGGGGATCAAGCTGGCGCGGCCGGAGCTGACCGTGATCGTGATCACCGGCGACGGCGACGGGCTGTCCATCGGGGGCAATCATTTGATTCATGCCGCGCGGCGCAACGTGGGACTGACCTGCCTTTTGCTGAACAACCAGATTTACGGGATGACCGGCGGGCAATTTGCTCCGACCACGCAGATCGGACGAGTGAGCACCACCAGCCCCAAGGGGCAGTACGAGACGCCGTTCGATTCCTGCAAGCTGGCGGAGGCCGCGGGAGCGAGCTTCGTGGCGCGGGGAATCACGTATGAGCCGAGCGCGCTGGAAAAATTGATTGTGGCGGCGATCGAGAACAAGGGTTTTTCGTTTTTGGAAGTGGCCAGCGATTGCCCGGAGTTTTTCGGGCGCTTCAACAAGCTGGGCAATCCCGCGGACCAGATCCTGATGCAGAAGCAGAACGTGGTGGACGTGGAAGCGGCTGCCGCGCTGCCGGCCGAGAGGCTGCGCGGAAAAATGCTTACCGGCATTCTGCATCACGAACCGCGGCCGGAATATGGAGCGGTCTACGCGGAGAGCGTCGCTTAGGCGTTTTTTGCCGGGAGTGAGGACGACATGGAACGCTACGAAGTCCGGTTGAGCGGAGAAGGCGGGCAGGGGCTGGTGCTGGCCGGAGCGATTCTGGCGGAAGCCGCGGGGATTTACGGCGGAAAATTCGTCACCTATACGCAGTCGTATGGGCCGGAATCGCGCGGCGGAGGCTGCCGTTCGGACCTGATCATCAGCGATACAGAGATTGATTATCCGATTTGCGCGCATCTGGATTTGCTGCTGTGCCTGACGCAGAAGTCCTGCGATACGTTTTCCAGCAAACTGAAACCGGGGGGGCTGCTGATTGCCGATTCCAAGCGGGTGACCAATCCGCCTTCGGGACCTTTCCGCGTGCATAGCGTGCCCATCTTGCAGACGGCGCGGCAGAAGATGGGCAGGGAAGTGGCGGCCAACATGGTTTGCCTGGGCGTGATTGCAAAAATTTCCGGCTTGGTCACCATCGAAGCGCTGCGGCAGGCCGTGGCGGCCCGTGTTCCCAAGGGGACCGAAGCAACCAATCTCCGCGCGCTGGAAGCGGGTTACGCGCTGGCGCTCGAAGTGGCGCCGGCGGATGCGCTCTGCGTCCCGGCGAAAATTTCCGCCTGATTCCGCAGAGCGGTCCGGCTGACTGTTCCTTTAAAAACAACGCCTCTTCAGAAGCGGTGCTGTCCCTGCTCGCGGTAATGCTTCGCGGCTTCCTTGTGTTCGGCGGAAGAGAGCGTGGTCTTTTGTGCAGTCAAATATTTGTTCAGGAACGGCTGCCATTTGAGGTCGAAGCACTGGTCCATAAGCTTCTTCGACTGCCGCTGCCCTTCGGAGTGGGTGTGCACGTAGATGTCGGTAATCTCCTTCACGCGCTTTTCGAAATCGGCGTCCGGGACCAGATAATCCACCAGGCCCATGGCATGAGCTTCCCGGGCGCCGATGTATTCGCCGGAGAGAATGATGCGCTTGGCGCGGCCCAGCCCGATGAAGCGGGCCAGGCGGTAGGTGCCCATGCCGGGAATCAGGCACTCCTTGACGGCGGTCAGGGCAAACTCGGTGCTTTCCGTGGCGATGCGGATGTCGCTGGCGAGAGCCACCTGCATGCCGCCGCCGATGCTGTAGCGGTGCATGGCGCAGATGACGATTTTGCTCATGGTCTCGAGATTGCGCAGGGAGCGCTCGTAGAGCCGGAACCAGCCCATGGGATAGCCCTCGGTGGAAAGGGTCTTCAGGTCGATGCCGCTGCAGAAGGCCCGCCCGGCGCCGGAGATGACCACCACTTTCACTTTCTTTTCCTTGCCGACGGCCGTGGTCGCATCCATGAAGTCCTGCGACCACGGACGGTTCATGGCGTTGAGGGCCTCCGGCCGGGTGAACTCAATTTTTGCCACCGGACCTTCCACGCTGTAGCGCATGGTTTTCAGTTGCATGATCTGTGTCTCCTCCTGGGATAATTGCAGTTTGGTTTTGCAAAACGTTTTGGCTTCCGCCGGTCCCGCGCTTACTCCCTGGGCCGCTTGTCCACGATGCGCAAGGCTTTGCCGATGCTGCGGGTCAGCGTGCCGGTGGCCAGAAGCTCGATTTCCACGCGCACGGCGCAGCGGCTGGCGATGGCCGATTGCAGCCTGCCCGCGAGTTCGCTGCCGGCGGCCTGGCCATCGAGGTGCCGCCCGGCACATTCCACGCGGACGGTAAGCTGGTCGAGCGTCCTGGGGCGATCGAGATGGAGTTCGTAGAACGGCAGAACTTCCTCGAACTTCAGCAGCACGGATTCGATCTCCGAGGGATAGACGTTGACCCCGCGGATGATCAGCATGTCGTCGCGGCGGCCGCGGATGCGGCGAATGCGCGCATGGGTTCGTCCGCAGGCGCAGGTTTGCGCATCGAGCGTGGTGATGTCCCCGGTGCGATAGCGAACCAGCGGCATGGCTTCGCGTTCCAGCGTGGTCAGGACCAGTTCGCCTTCTTCGCCGGGAGGCAGAGGATCGCCAGTTCTGGGGTCAATCACTTCGGGGAGAAAAAAATCTTCCCAGACGTGCAGACCGCCGGTTTTTTCGGCGCACTCCTGGGCCACGCCCGGGCCGCCCACTTCGCTCAGGCCATAGGTGTCAAAGGCCGAGAGGCCCAGGCGCTTTTCGATTTGCGCGCGCATGGATTCGGTCCACGGCTCCGCCCCGAAGAGGCCGATTTTCAGATTGAGCGGTTTGCCGGAGCCGGATTGTTCGCAGGCTTCCGCGATGGTCAGCGCGAAGGAAGGAGTGCAGCAGAGCACTTCGGGCTGCAGGTCTTCGAGCAATTGCACCTGGCGGGCGGTGTTGCCGCCGGAAATGGGAATGACGGTCGCGCCGAGATGCTCCGCGCCATAGTGAAATCCCAGGCCGCCGGTGAACAATCCGTAACCATAGGCGTTCAGGACGCGCATGCCCGCCCTGGCGCCCGCCGCGGACAGACAGCGGGCCATCAATTCCCCCCATTGGGTGACATCTTTGCGGGTATAGGCCGCCAGGGTCAATTTTCCCTTGGTGCCGGAGGACGCATGCACGCGCGAAACTTCCTCGGATGGCGTGGCTAGCAGGCCGAAGGGATAGTTTTCCCAGAGGTCGGCTTTGGTGGTGAAGGGAAGCTGCCGGAGCTGTTCCAGGCTGCGGATTTCGTCCGCGCGAATCGCGGCGGCTTCGAATTTTCGTCGGTAGAAGGGGACGGATGCCGCGACGCGCTTCAAGACATTCTGCAACTTGGCCAGTTGCAGGCTGCGCAGTTGCTCCCGCGGAAGGGATTCGAGTTTTGGCGCTTCGCTCGTCCGGGCTGGTTGTGCATTCATCGGTGCTCTCCCGACTTGCCTGGATTTCCGTTGTTCTTGCCGGTCCGCTGCAAAATCCCGCTCCCCTGCCAAAGAGTTTTCTTCAAACCAGTTCCATGAGTCCCTGCATCACGCGCGCGTGGCCCTCGCGCTTTTGCGTCTCCGTGCGAGCGGGGCCCTGATAACCGCTTTCGAAAAAGCGCAAAGCGCCTTCCGCCAGCAAATGGTAGCAGTCGCGAAAGATCCGCCAGGCCGGCTCGGCCAGCCAGTCCTTGGGCAGAAGCTCCCAGGGCAGGCGGGGATCGAGGTACAGGAAGCGGCCGTACTCGTGCAACAGTCGCATCTTGCCGGAAAAGCACAGATTGTCCGGAACGGGTTTGCCGCTGTTGAATTTCTGCTGGTAGGAGCGCCACTGAGGATTCCAGCGGTCGATGAAGGAGCGGTACTGTTTTTGCACCGCGGAGAGGTCCCAGCACTTTTCCACCAGTTCGGCATTGGCCAGCGAGTTGATGTGCCGTGCGCGGAACAGATGGACGCCTTTGTCCAAGCCCCTGTCGAGGAGATGCTTGGTGGTAAGTTCGGCGGCGGGTTTGGGAATGATCCAGGTCGCCGGAGTGAGCGGGCCATAGCCCAGCCAGATCAATTCCCGGCGCAGGCGCTCGCGTTTCGCGCGCAGTCTTTCCGGCAGGGAATAGGTCAAGATGGTCCACTGGCCGTCCCATTTTTCCGTGAGCGGAGTGAAGATTCGGGGCGCGGCTTCTTCCACGCGATCCCTGCCCATCGGAGTCAGAGAATAAAAACTCTGCTTCTGTTCGCGGGTGCGGTCCAGCCAGCCTTGCTGCGAAAGCCGGCAGAGGGCCGCGCGCACGGCCACGCCGGAAAAGCCCAGTTCCTTGCACAGTCGCAGCAAGCTGCGCACGCGGATGGAACCGCCGTAATACTGGATGTAGTCGAGATAAATTTCGAATATCGCTCTGCGCGCTTTCATCCCTGCACCTCCGCGACGGAACGCGGCGCAGCCGCCTGCGTCCGTTCCTCCGTGGTGGAGCGCCGCCGGGCGGGGCTCCAGAAAAACAGCTTGACAACCGATAGGCGGAGTCATTATACGGTTGCAATACAATACGTGTACACACAAAGTTTGTAATATTTGTGGCGGGGCCCGGGAAAGGCTGCCGCCACCGCGCTTTGTGGTTTTGCCGGGCAAGCTTGACCCGGCACTGGGCCTCGGGGAAAAGCGTCAGTTCCGGGATCGTAGTTTCGTATACGTCCAAGGGTTTGCTGGAGGGGTGACATGATAACGATTCGCCGCACGCGCTGTTTTGGGTCCGTCCTGGCTGTGGTGTTTCTCGCGCTGCTTCTTTCCGCGCTACCCAGTGCCGCGCAGTTGACCACCGGCACGCTGGTGGGCACGGTGCAGGATCCCAGCGGCGGCTCGGTGGCCGGCGCCACCGTGACCGCGCGCAACCTGGGCACCAATGCCACGCGCTCGGATGTCACCGGGGCCGAAGGACTTTTTCGTCTGACCGACCTGCCGCCGGGAACCTATGAAGTGAAGGCGGAGAAGGCCGGCTTCAAGACCACAGTCACCTCGAATGTGACGCTGCACGTCGGGGAGACCAGCCGCGTGGACATGCTCCTTCAGGTGGGACTGGTTGAACAAAAAGTGCAGGTGGATGCCAGCGCGGTCACCGTGAACACGGAAGAGAGCCGCATCACGCACATCGTCGAGCAGACGCAGCTTGAGGAGTTGCCGCTGATCAAGCGCAACATTTACCAGCTGCCGGTGCTCGAACCGGGCACGGCGCCCTCACGCGTCTCGATTCCCACCTATTACAACAACTCTTCCTATGATCTGGGCTTCGTGACGTATGGCAAGCGCATCCGCTCGACCAACTTCCTGCTCGACGGCGCGCCCAACTCCGACAACGGGCTGGGCGGGGTTCCGGCCATTGCGCCGATTCTCGATGCCGTGCAGGAGTTTCAGGTGTCCACCTCGAGCCTGGGCCGAGAGTACGGCCGCAATTTCGGCGCGGTGATCAACGTGGCCACCAAGTCGGGGACAAATGATATTCACGGCTCGGCCTGGGAGTTCCATCGCAATAAGGCCATGAACGCGGGAAATTTCTTTGATCCGGTGGATCCGCTCACCGGTGAAAAACATGGCTCCGCCCTGATTCAAAACCAGTTCGGCGGCACGCTGGGCGGGCCCGTGCGCAAGGACAAGACTTTTTGGTTCATCGCTTACGAAGGATTCCGCGAGCGGCGCGGGGTGACCCGCAAGGTGCAAGTGGAGACTCCGCAGTTGCGCGCCTGGGTGCACGCCAATTTGCCCGGGAGCGTTTCCGATTATCTCTTCCAGAATTTCCCCGGACCGGATCTGGTTCCGGGCGATCCCGTCTACAGCCAGGATATTCAATTCATCGGTTCGCCGGATTACGGCACGGCCGTGGGCCAGAAGACCAACAGCACGACCACCGACCAATACATGCTGCGTCTGGATAATCTTTTCCACGACGGCAATGACCGCCTGTTCGTGCGCTGGTCCGGCCATTATCCGCGGACCACCGGCGTGGGCGAACTCACCACCATTGGTGGACTGGGACGCATGCTGCGCGGTTTCAGCCGTCCGCTCGACGGCTTCATCGGCAGCTTGGCCGTGGGGGAGACTCACGTATTCGGTCACAACCTGGTGAATGATTTCCGCTTCGGCTGGCTGCGCAACCGCGCGTTCACCGACGCTTATCCGGAAAACGTCCCGCAATTCCTGCTGGATGATTTTACGCTGGGCTTCGGCTCCGACTTCTTCATTCCCATCAACATGCTGGACAATCAGGCGGACTTTCGCGACACGGTCATCCTCAACCGGGGACGCCATGCATTCAAATTCGGCGGGCAGTGGTCCAAGGAGTTCGAGCACGGGGCGTTTGACGCCCTCGGCCGCGGCATGTATGAGTTTGCGAGTCTCAGCGATTTTGTAAATGGCCTGCCTTATCTGCAGGCCCAGCAGCTGGATCCGACCACCGGGCAGAGCATCGTGGGCAGCCCCAATGAGTACCGCAACTTCCGCCGCACGGACTTCAGCTGGTTCGTGCAGGACGATTGGAAGTTTCGCAAGAATCTGACGCTGAATCTGGGCCTGCGCCACGAAATCTTCGGCGTGATTCATGAAGCGAACGGCTTGCAGGGAGGAATCAACCTGGGCGCGGGAGCGACGCTTCTCGACCAGTTTGCGAACATTCCGACCTTTGGCCAGTTGGGTGAAATGTACAAGCCCTACTACAAGAACTTCGCTCCGGCCATTGGCCTTGCCTGGGATCCTTTCGGGAACGGCAAATTCTCCGTTCGCGGCGGTTTTTCCATGAATTACGACCGCATGCACAATGACCTGTTGAGCGAGCCGGCGCGCTTCAGCCCGCCCTACAGCGCCTTTGTGGTCGCCATTCCGCCGTTTGGACTCGGGGCCTCCATTCCGTACACCCTCGCCGATGTGATTAAGTATCCTCCGACCCCCAATCCGGGTTGCGCGGGTGGATTTATTCCCCAGGGGTTGGTGGGCACGACTGCGACTCCTTGCCTTCTGTTTCCTTATCTGATTGATCCGAATTTGAAAACTCCGTATGTCGAGGAGTGGAACCTCAATATTCAATATCAACTGGCGCCGGACTGGCTCGTGGAAGTGGGCTATGCCGGGAACCAGGGCCACCGTCTGGCGTTCACCAACGATCCCAACCGTGTGGCCGGCGGCTATCAGGGTGTGCCGTTCACCAGGCCGGATCCCTACCTGGGCTGGGCGTCGTATCTTTCGACCGACACCAATTCCAACTACCACGGGGCCACTTTCCAAATCAAAAAACACTTCTCCCATGGCTATCTTCTGCAAGCCAGCTACACCTACGGCAAGTCCATGGATATCCAGGACGATGCCTTCGCGGGAGACTTTGCCAATGCCGGCACGGGCTACTTCGGCACGCTGGACGCCAATAACCGGCACCTCGATTATGGACGCTCCAGTTTTGACATCCGCCACCGCATCGCGCTGAACGCGGTGTGGAACATCGGCAAGATGAGCAAGCGATCCGCAGCCGTGCGCGCTGCCTTCAGCGAATGGCAACTCAACACCATCATCTCCTATGAGTCCGGGAGGCCGTTTACGGTCTACAATGACGCTTTTGTGCCCGCGGCCGACTACAACGCCGACGGCGGAGGCGGCACCCAGGCCACCGGATATGACCGTCCCAACACGCCGGCCTTTGGAAATACCATCGGGTGCTCCACGCCCAAACAGTTTGCCGACGGTATTTTCGCGTCCACGGCGGTGTTCCCGACCCCGGATCCATTCACCGCGCCAGCAAACGGCAATCTGGGCCGGAACACGTTTTGCGGCCCGGACTACAAAGAGGTGGACCTCTCGCTATCGCGCAACTTCGCCTTCAAGTTCTTTGGTGAAGGCGGGCAGATTCAGTTCCGCGCGGAAGCCTTCAACCTGACCAACCGGTCGAATATGTTTCTGCCGGTATCGGATCTGGCCGGCGATCCACTTTCCTTTGGGAAATCCACCCAGGCTTTCAATCCGCGCGAATTGCAGCTCGGCTTGAAGTTTGTGTGGTAGCCGAAAAACCCCTTCCGCGTATAGAATGAACCGCTGGAAACGGCCGGGACCCTCGGGACCCGGCCTTCCCGTTGCCGAGCGGAACGCGTCCGCTCCCAGGAGTTCCTTGCGATGGAGTGGGCCGTCCACGTCCGAAATCCCGTGCTGGCCGATCGCTGGGACGATTTGCTTGCCGACCCGCTCCGTTTCTGCGAGCCGCACCTGAAAGAGTTCCACAGCCCGGCCGCCGGTTTCTTCCGGCAAGCCGCCCGGCAGTCGCCGCCGCGGCGCGCCTGCGTGGGCAACGAATTCTGCGAAAGCCTGCTGCCCTCGCTGGATTCTTTCTCCGTCCTCTGCGAAAAACTCTGGAACAAACAGCTGGAAATCAGCTTCCTGACCCCGCCGGCCACGGACGAAGGTCTGGACGCGCTGCGCGTTTTGTTCGCTTGGCTCGCACGGCAGGGCCGCGCGGTGGAAGTGGTCTTCAACGATTGGGGAGTTCTGCAGTTGGTGCATGCGGAATTCCCCGGCTTGTGCCTCGTGCGCGGCCGCTTGCTGAACAAAACCATGCGCGACCCCCGCGTCGTTCCTCTCTATAACGCTCCGAACGCTCCGGCCGGCATCCGCGCCAGCATGCAGCCCGCCGGCCTGGATACGCCGTTTCTGCGCAGCCTGATCAGCCGCTACGGCGTGGCCACGGTGGAAATGGATCTCCTGCCCAATTCCGCGGATATGGATTTCCACGAGCTTCCATTTCAGGTGGCCTGC
Source organism: Terriglobia bacterium (assembly GCA_020072805.1). Taxonomy (GTDB): domain Bacteria; phylum Acidobacteriota; class Terriglobia; order Acidiferrales; family UBA7541; genus Acidiferrum. The sequence continues at coordinate 34,479 of JAIQGC010000007.1, read as the reverse complement.
TATGTTCCTTGCGGATTTGTCACCAGCGGCCGCCACTGCATGATCAGCTCGCTGCACATCGAGGGCAGCCAGCGATTCCGCCCCGGCGTGCCCTGCCGCCAGGAATGCCGGGAGTATTCCACGACGCACACCTTCAGCGCGTCCGCGCTATCCACCGACGGCACGCGCTTTTTTCAGCGCGGCAATACGTTTTTCTATTACCTGGAAGAAAAAGCGCTACAGGGTTTCTTGCAGGGCGCCGCGGAAAGAGGCGTGGCCCGGCTCATCTATGAGCCCGGCCTTCCGATGTGAGGGTACGTGAAGATTCTTGCTCCCTTAAACGGCGTGGATGAGACGGAGATGCTCCTGGCCAACGGTGCCGAGGAGCTTTACTGCGGGATGGTGCCCGACGAGTGGGTCGAACGCTACACCGGCGCGGTCTGGCTGAACCGCCGCAGCCCGGTGGGCGGCAATCTGCGCACCTTCGCCGACCTCGGCCGGGTTATCGAGCAGGCCCATCGCGCAGCGGTTCCCGTTTTCATCACGCTGAATGCACAGACCTATACCGCCGGGCAGCTGCCGCTGGTCGTCGAGCTGGCCCGGCGCTATGTCGGGGAAGCCGGCGCGGACGCCCTGATCATCTCCGACCCGGGCCTGCTGATGGCCCTGGCCGAAGAGAATCTTTCCTGCGCGCTGCACCTCAGCTCGATCGCTGCCACGCTGAACAGCAGCGCCATTGAATTTTTCCGCTCGCTGGGCGTGCGCCGCGTCATCCTGCCGCGCAGCCTGACTCTGCCGGAAATCGCGCGCATCGTTACTACCGCCGGCCCGCAAATGGAAATTGAAACCTTCATCTTGAACGATGGCTGCATCTTCGAGGAAGGAAACTGCCTCACGACGCACCATCATTCCGTCGGCGCCTTCTGCACCAATCTCGTGAAAATGTCCTCGGAGACCGTGAAGCTTTCCGGTAATCCCTGGCGCGAGGGGGAAGAGGAAGCCGCGGCAAAATTGCTCGATGATTTCCGCCGGCGCATCGGCGTCCTTACCAACAGCGCCTGTTCGGAGCAGGGTGCGGGCGCGGTTCTGCCCGGCCCCTGCGGGCTTTGCGCCATTCCCTTTTTCGAAAGGATCGGGGTGGCTTCGCTCAAAATTGTGGGCCGGGAAGCCTCGGCCATGCGCAAGCTGATGAGTCTGCGCCTGGTCCGCTCCGTCGTGGCCCGCCAGCGGGCCGGAGCCTCCGAAAGTGAAGTGCAGGAGCATGCCCAAAGCATTCGCCTGGCGCCTGCGCGCTGCGTGCCGGGAGAGATGTGCTATTACGAATGGGAAGAAAATCCGTCGGCCACTGAACGGCCGGCAAAGAATCCCGAGTTAACGACTATTTCGGAAAGCCGCCCGGCGTCTATGCCGGGCGACTAACGCCCCACCCAGCAGGCCGGCCGCTTCTCCAGAAATGCACTAATGCCTTCCTGCGCGTCCAGCGCCAGCGAATTCATGCTCATCACTTCCTTGGCGTAGGCGTAGGCCTTGGGCTGGTCAAGATCGATCTGCGAGTAGTAGGCCTGCTTGCCCAGGCCGATGGTCAGCGAACTCGCTCCAGAAATCCGCTCGGCCAGCTTGCGGGTTTCCGCCGCCAGCGTTTCCGCGGGCACGACGAAATTTACCAGTCCCCAGTCCGTCGCCGTCCGTGCATCCACGAGTTCACCGGTCAGCAGCATCTGCAGGGCGCGCTTGCGTCCGACGGCGCGGCTAAGCGCCACCATGGGCGTGGTGCAGAAAAGACCGATGCGCACGCCCGGCGTCGCGAAAGAAGCCTTTTCCGAGGCGATGGCCAGGTCGCAGGTGGCTACCAACTGGCATCCCGCCGCAGTAGCCACGCCCTGCACTTCGGCAATCACCGGCTGCGGCAGGGATTGAATGCGCGTCATCAGCACCGTGCACACGTCGAACAGGTGGCGGTACTCGTTGATATCCCGCCCGACCATCTCGCCCAGGTCATGCCCGGAGCAGAACACATTGCCGGCGGCGGCCAGGATGACGGCTCGGGCCTCACGGTTCACCGCCAGCCCGTCAAAGCACTGGATCAGCTCCTGCATCATTTCCAGCGCCAGGGCATTGCGGCGCGCGGGCCGGTTCAGGGTCACCACCGCCGTGCCGCCCTCCATGTTCAGAGTAATGTGCTGGTAGTTCATGGCGACTCTCCTGGGGCGCGCGCATGCCGTGCGCCGCAACCTCTCGACGAAAAGCGCGCGGAGAAGGCAAGAAGTCCGCGCTCTGGTCCGCTACGGTAAACCACAACGAATGTCTTGACAAGGCCTACGTGCCTTAACTATATTGCGCTCAACCAGCCGGCCGCTGGTCAACTGCAATGAATTCAGACGAACCTTTTCGGCGCTCTCTCCTTCCCGCAGACGTTGGATTGTTCTCCGGCAGGTTGCCTTTGGATCGGTATCTTTTGCGGCGCGGGTACGGTATGCTGCGCTGGTTTAAGACTTAATTTGAGCGTCCTGGAGGCCGTGCGGGACGTTGCTTCGGATTATCTTTCGGAATCTTTCGGGTCTCCGTCATGGAGGATGCCATGCGCTGGTTGCTCTCTCTCGGCTGTCTGATGCTGGCGGCGGGTGTTTCCGCGGAAGGTTTGCCGGTCAAGTCCCAACTGGTGCGCGACTCCTGCGGGGCCTGCCACCAGGTGGATGCCCAGGGGCGCATGAGCCGCATCTCCTACGTGCGCAAACCGCCGGAAGAATGGGAATTGACCGTCAAGCGCATGGTCCGGATTCACGGCGTTTCCCTTACCCCCGACGCGGCCCGGCAGATCGTCCAATACCTCTCCGACAATCACGGTCTCACGGCCTCGGAACTGGCCCCCATTGCCTACGTCCTTGAACGCGAGGAAACGAGCGAAGAAATACCCAGCGAGCACATGAAGGCGGCGTGCGCCGGCTGTCACAGCTACGGCAAGATTGCCGGGCAGCGCCGCACCCGCGAGGAATGGCTCAAGCTGAAGGATTTTCTCATGGGCATGTATCCGGCCATGATCTACCAGCACCGGCAAGTCGACTGGCCCAAACTAGCCGATGAAAATCTGGCCTGGCTCGCCGACCACTTTCCTCTGGAAACTCCCGAGTGGAAAAAGGAAAAGGACGCCACCGCTCCCGGTGAGGGCCAGTGGGTGGTTGTGGGCAGCCAGCCGGGCAAGGGAGATTACACGGGTCTGCTGAGCTTCCGCACGCTTCCCGACGGCGGCCGCCAAAGCGAAACCGCACTGGCATTTGCCAGCGGGCAGAAGGAAACCGTGCGCGGCAAGGGCCGCTGGTTCGGCGCCTACGCCTGGCGCGGCAATGCCCTGCGCGGGGAAAAGGACAAGACACGCGAAGTCTTTCATCTTTCCGCGGACCAGAATACCCTGCGCGGGCGCTGGTTCCCACTCGAGCATCCCGAACTGGGAGCCAGGGAAGTCCGCTATCGCGTGGAAGGCGCTCCCCGCGTGCTGGCCGTTTTGCCCGGCGCGGTTCGTCGCGGCTCCAGCCACGTGACCATCCGCATCGCCGGCATTCTCATGACTCCGCCCGCGCAACACGCCGATTTGCATCTGGGCGACGGCGTCAGCGTTGAAAAAATCGTGGAAGCTGCTCCGGACCATATCGAAGCGGTCATCAGCGTGGACCCTGCCGCGAAACCGGGCGCACGCGACGTAAAGACGGGAGCGATTTCCGGCGCGGGACAGTTCATCGTGTATGAAAACGCCGACTACCTGCGCGTTACGCCGGATCACGCCATGGCGCGCCTCGGGGGCATCCATTACCAAAAGGAATTCGCCCAGTTTGAAGCACACGCATGGAGCAACGGCGCGGACGGCCTGCCCGGCACTGCCGACGATCTGGACTTGGGCGCCGTGCAGGCTTCCTGGAGCATGGCGGAGGCGTATGCCTCGTTTGGGGAAAAGGATGTCTCCTTCGTGGGCAGCGTGAACCAGAACGGCCTGTTCACTCCCGCGGAGGAAGGTCCCAACCCGGCGCGGCTGCGCTCGACCAATAACGCCGGCGACGTCTGGGTGGAAGCCAGCTATACGCCCCCGGGCGCACAGCAGCCGTTGAAGGCCCGGGCCTACGTGCTGGTGACCGTGCCGCTTTACGTGCAATTCCCGATTCACTGAGGAGCGCCGCCGGATGAGCCACGCCCACGGGCTGCCGCACAACTTTCTCCCGCTCTCCCACCTGCTTCCCGCGGGCGCTGCCGGAATTTTCTCCCCGGCGATGGAAGCGGTGGTGGAAGCGCCGCTGTGTGTTCCTCCCGATGAGCCCGCCGTGCTGCTTTCCGATATTCGCGAATTCGCCGCTGGCGGTTCTTCCTATGTCTTCGTCGTGGACGTCACCGCCGTCTTCGCCCTGGACGGATTGAGCCGCGACATTCTGCATTACCTGCGGCCGGGAAAGTCCGCGCCGGCCCCGGCAACCGAAGGCCGCCAGGCCGCGGGCGCCGGCTACGTCCTGCTGAAAGATATTTTCTGCGCATTTGAAGGTACGCATGACCGGCAGCAGATCGGGGAGGCCCTGCGGGAACTGCGCAGCATTCGCGCCATTCGCTTTTCGGGGTTTCCCGGCGAAGAGTGGAAAACTCCGCAGCGCCAGCTTCCTCCGGCGCCCTTTCCGCAGCGCTCCCTGGTCCTCAACGTGGCCAACGATTGCAATCTGGGCTGCAGCTATTGTTTTGCCGCGCAGGGAGATTACGGCACTCCCAAGCGCATGATGCAGGAAGAGACCGCACGGAGCAGCGTGGATTTCCTGCTGGCCAATTCCGCCGACCAGAAGAACGTGACCCTGGTGTTCTTCGGCGGCGAGCCGCTGATGAATCTCGGCCTCATTCGCCGCGTGGTGGCCTACGCCGGGGAAGCCTCGGCCAAAGCCGGCAAGCACGTGGATTTCACCATGACCACCAACGCCACCGGTCTGACCACCGAGGTCATCGACTTCCTCAGTGAAAACCGCATCGGCGTATCGGTGAGCATCGACGGCCCCAAGGAATACAACGATCTCCGGCGCACCTACAAGAACGGCATGGGCTCCTACGACCACGTCCGCCCGCGCATCCTCGAACTTCTCCATCGCCACAAGACCCGCCCGGTGGCCGCGCGCGCCACGCTCACCCACGGCATCACCGCCGTCGAGGAATGCTTCTGGCACTTGTTGGATATGGGTTTTCACGAAGTGGGCTTCGCTCCGGTGACTTCCTCAGCGCAAGAGGATTTTGCTTTGACATCCGAAGAGTTGTGGACCGTGCTGGAAGCCTTCCGTAAACTTTCCGACATTTACGTCGAGCGCGCCCTGAAAAACGAGTCTTTCGGTTTTTCCAATCTTTCCAATCTGCTCGGCGAGCTGCACACCGGAATCTCGAAAAACTATCCCTGCGGCGCCGGGCTGGGCCTGCTGGGCGTCGGCGCCGATGGCGACCTCTACCTGTGCCATCGCTTCTCGGAATCCCCCGCACACCGCATGGGCAGCGTGCAGGAGGGCCTGGACGTGGCCCGTCAGACCGATTTTCTAAGCCGCGCGCACCTGAGCAACAAGCCGCACTGCGGCACCTGCTGGGTGCGCCACGTCTGCGCCGGCGGCTGCTACCACGAGGCGAACACCCATTACGGCAGCCTGTACCACGCCAATGCGCACTACTGCGAATGGATTCGCAGCTGGATCGATCTCGGTCTCCATGCCTATGCCCGGATCATGGAAAGCAATCCGGATTTTTTTCCTCAATTTATCGAGAAACGGGGTGCGGTATGAAACACGTGCGGCCTCTCAACAAAAAAGCGCAGAACTTTGAGAAGCAATTGACGGGTCAGCCCCCCGCGGCCGATCCCAAGGAGAGCGTCAGCGCCATGCAGGGCGCCAACTTGGGCTGTTCGCTGGTCTTCGATCCCGGATGGGAGACGGATGCCACCGGCGGCGTCACCGGATTGTGCCAGCCCGTCGAAGCCGATCTCTATGGCTGCTCGGACGACTGCTGGTGGCCGGCGCAGGTGCCCGACCAGATCACCAATTTCCCCGATTGGGCCGACAAATGCGCCGCGGCGGAACGCGACTGGAAGAATCTCGATTTGCTGAATCCGAACAAGCCCTGAGGGCTTGCATCAGGACGGATTCGCAGTAACGCAAGGGGGCAGCCGTGATAGACAAAATTGCGCACTTCAGCTTTTCTTCCGGAATTTTTTGCAGCAGCGCCCGCGCCACTGCGCTGGCGCTGCTGCTCGCGGCCGGTCTGGCTCCAGCGGGGCGCGCGCAGACGCAGGAGCCGGAAATGTACGCGATCGGGATCCATCCGCACGCCATCGTCCTGCTCGACGGCAACCGCGATGAAATCGCGGGGGAAATTCAAATCACCGGGCGCTCCCCCAAGGACATGGTTTTTTCTCCGGACGGCAAATATCTCTACGTGACCAGCGAAGGCCGCTCCCGCCTGGAGATGGTCAACGTGGCCCAGCGCAAGGCCGAGAAGGTCTTCGACCTCACTCCGGCGGGCCATCGCATGACTATTTTTGGCCTGACCATTAACCCCAAGGGCGATCTGCTCTATATCCACGTCAAACTGGTGAAGATGCTGCCGGACGAATTCAAAGTGGAACCCCCGCAAATCTGGTCGGTGGACGTGAAGACCGGCAAGATCAATAAAATCGTGGAAGTTCCCGAAGGCGTGATGACCCTGGCCATGACCACCGACGGCCGCCAGTTGATCGCCTGGGGCCGGGACATCTATTACGTTGACCCCGCACAGGGCCGCATCACCGGCACGTACCCATTGATGTCCCGCAATCTCCCGGACAAGGGCCCGGTGGATGCCCTCGCGGCGTTCGTGCAGTTCGAGCGCAGCGGCATTCTCAGCCTGCCGTTTTACACGAAAGATCCGATCACGAAGAAGGACATCTTCGGCTTCGCCAATATGGACCTGACCACCGGCAAAATGGACCTAATGGAACTTGGCCCCCCGGTGCCGCTCTATTCGGTGATCGTCGCACCGGACCGCAAGCACGCCTACGGCTTGATGTTGCAACTGGTGGAAGTGGATATGACGGCGCGGAAAGTTGAGCGCATGGTGAATCTTGAGCGCACTAAGTATGTCGCCAACATCAGCCGCGACGGCAAGAAAGCCTATGTCTCGGGCGCTTCTCCGTTCATCCACATCTATGACACGGCGAGCATGAAGCTTATCAAGACCCTCAACCTCTCGGGTGATCCCGGCGTAACCACGTTCCGGGCCTTGCCCCCGCTGGCTCACTAGGCGAACGGGAGCGCCGGGAATCCCGCAACGTGGAGAACACACGGAAAAACCAGGACGGGCAGCGGAATTTGCCGCGCATGGAGGAATTTGCCCTGATTCTTCCTTTCCTCCGGCCCTACGCCCTGCGCCTGAGCTTTGTTTTCTTTCTGACCCTCGCCGCCAGCCTGGCCGGACTGGCCTATCCCCTGGGCGTCAAATTCCTGGTCGAGGCCCTCACCGGCAGGAATGAGCGGCTGCTGATTCTCACCGCGCTGGCGATGGCCGCTCTGGTGCTCGCCGGATTCGCTCTGGGCGCGCTCACGCGCTACCTCTATATGCAGGTTTCCTCGCGCATTCTGATGGACATGCGCGTCTCTCTCTTCCGCCACCTGCAAACTCTTTCTCCCCGATTCTTCGCGGGAACCAAGACCGGCGAAATCGTCTCCCGGCTGGGCAGCGACGTGGCCGAAATTCAGTCCGTGGGCACCGACGCGCTCCTGAGCCTGGTGCTGAGCCTGCTGACGCTGCTGGGCACGCTGGCCGCCCTGATCTGGCTCGATTGGAAACTGTTTCTTCTGTGCACGTTCTTTCTTCCCGCCAGCGCTTTTTTCCTGGCGCGTTTCCGCAAGCGCGTGGCGGAAAAGGCCCGCGAAGTGCGCGAGCGCAACGCGGAACTAAGCAGCACGCTTCTCGAATCCCTTCTGGGGATGAAATGGATCCAGGGCATCCGCGCCGAGGAAACCGAAGCGCGCAAGCTCGAAGCCGGCAATGAGCGCTACATCTCCGCGCTGCTCGGCTATCAGCGGGCCTCTTCCTGGGCCGGGGCTTCTCCCGCCGTTCTCCTCGCCGCCAGCACCCTGGCCCTGCTGCTCTTTGGCGGCCACCGCGTCATTGCCGCGGAGATCAGCCTCGCCAGCCTGGCGGCCTTCGCCGCGTATCAGGCCCGCGCTCTCGGTCCGGTGCAGAATCTGGTGGGCCTGTTCCTGAGCGTGCAGCGCGCGCGTGTCGCCTTAAGCCGCGTCCTGGAATTTCTCGCGCTGCAGCCGGAAGTCCGCGAGAAGCCCGACGCTGCGGCTCTTTCCGCGCCGCGCGGCGAAGTCGAACTGCGCAATGTGAGTTTTTCCTATGTTGCCGGCGTCCCCGTTATCGAGCGCCTCAGCCTGCGCATCCCGCCGGGAGGCCGCATCGGCATCGTGGGGCCCAGCGGGGCGGGGAAGTCCACGCTGGTGGATCTCCTGCTGCGCTTTTACGACCCGCAGGAGGGCAGTTTGCTGCTGGACGGCTGCGATCTTCGCGATCTGCAAATGAACAGCCTGCGCGGCGCTCTGACCGTGGTGAGCGCCGAGCCATTTCTCTTCCACGCCAGCATCGAGGAAAACCTGCGCTACGTCCGGCCGGACGCCACCCTGGCGCAGTTGAACGGCGCGCTGCGCATGGCCGACCTCGCGGAATTCGTCGAGGCCTTGCCCGACGGCCTCGCCACCGTCGCCGGCGAGCGCGGCGTGCGTCTTTCCACCGGCCAACGCCAGCGCCTGGCCCTGGCCCGCGCCGTCCTGCGCGACGCTCCCGTGTGGATCTTCGACGAAGCCACCGGCTCGCTCGACGTCCTCAGCGAATCGCGCATCTGGGCCGGGCTCGGCCAGTGGCTTTCCGGCCGCACCACGCTGATCATCAGCCATCGCCTCTCCTCCGTGCGCGATGCCGATCAGATCATCGTGCTCGATCGCGGCAAACTGGCGCAGCAGGGCAGTCATGATCGCCTGCTGGAAGAAGACGGACTCTACCAGCGCTTGCATCGCGCCGCCGTGCGCGAGCAGTCCTTGCCCGTGGGAGCCTTCCGTCCATGACCGCCCAGGGACTCTCCCGCCCCGATGCGGCTCCCCAGACGGGTGCTTCGCCCTGGCTGGGCACGGGGCAGGGTGTTTCCATCGCCGTCATCGACAGCGGCATCAACCCCAAGCATTCTCACGTTGGCCGGGTCGAGGGAGGAATTGCGATTCGCCTCGGAGAAGACGGAGTGGTCATCTTCGAGGACGACTGGAATGACGCCCTGGGCCACGGCACGGCCATCGCCGGAGTCCTGCGTGCCAAGGCGCCCGGCGCCCTGCTCTACAGCGTGCGCATCTTTCACCAGCGCTTGCAGGCTTCGCCCGCCGCGGCGGCAGCGGCCATCCGCTGGGCCGCCGACCACGGCGCGAAGATCATCAATTGCAGCCTGAGCACTCCGGAAGCGCAGCACCGCGCACTATTCCAGGCCGCTTGCGACCATGCCGCCGCGCGCGGCGCCTGCATTGTTGCGGCTTCGCTCCCCGGGCACTTCGGCCTCCTGCCCGCATCGCTTCCCGGAGTGATTGCCGTCGCCGCTGATCCGGCCTGCTCCTGGGATGAATACCGAGGGGGCACCGCAGGGCCGTCCGGCGAGCCTCTGTTCCTGGCGCACCCATCCCCCCGGCCGCTGCCGGGCCGCCCGCAGGAGAAAAATCTACAGGGCGCCAGCTTTGCCGCGGCGCATATCGCTGCCTGGGCCGCGCGCATCCGCGAACAGGCGCCCATGGCGGATGCCGCCGCGATTGCGCGCATCCTGGTGGCGCATGAGGCGGCTGGTGCCGTACCATCTTCCTCCGGAGGTTTACAATCATCGTGAGCGATCCCGTTTCCGGCAAGCCGCGGTTGAGCTACGAGCACGGCACGGGAAGCGTTCCCCTGCTGGGACTGTGCATTGGCGAAGTGCTCGACCGCGCCGTCGAGCAGCATCCGGATCGCCTCGCGCTGGCCGTTCGCCACCAGAACAAGCGCTACACCTATCGCCAGTTTCGCGAAGAAGTCCATCTGGCCGCGCGCGGTTTGCTGCGCCTGGGCGTGCAGAAAGGCGACCGCGTGGGCATCTGGGCCACCAACTGCGCCGAATGGGTGGTCACGCAGTTTGCCGCGGCCAAGGCCGGAGCCATCCTCGTCAACATCAACCCCGCCAACCGCGCCTACGAACTGGAATACGCGCTGAACCTTTCCGAATGCCAGACTTTGCTGATGGTCGAGGGCATGCGCGACTGCAGCTATCCGGAAACCCTGCGCAGCCTTTGTCCGGAGCTTTCCGCTTGCGCGCCCGGCGCTTTGCAGGCCGCCAAGCTGCCGAATCTGCGCAACTTGCTCTACATCGGAGAAAAAGATTCCCCCGCGGGCATGTTTCACTGGCGTGATTTATTGGCCATGGGCAGGGAAGCGGCGGAAAGCGATTTGCGCGCGCGCGAAGCCACTCTGGAATTCGGCGACGCCATTAACATCCAGTTCACCTCCGGCACTACCGGCATGCCCAAGGGCGCCACGGTCACCCACCACAACATCATCAACAACGCGCTGCTGGTGGCCGCTTCGATGAAACTGACGCACCACGACCGCATGTGCATTCCCGTGCCGTTCTACCATTGCTTCGGCATGGTCATGAGCAACATGGCCTGCGTCTTAAACGGCGCGGCCATGATCGTTCCCGCGCCGTTCTTCGACCCGCTGGAAACCTTGCGCGCCGCCGCCGAAGAACGCTGCACCGCGCTGCAGGGCGTGCCCACGATGTTTATCGCCCAGCTGGACCATCCCGATTTTTCTCAATTCGATCTCTCCTCGCTGCGCACCGGCATCATGGCCGGCGCGCCCTGTCCCATTGAAGTGATGAAGCGCGTGGTCAAGCTCATGAATCTCCGGGAGATGACCATCGCCTACGGCTTGACCGAGGCTTCCCCGGTCATCACCCAGACCATCACTGACGATCCGATCGAACTGCGCGTCTCCACCGTGGGCCGTCCTCTTCCGCACACCGAAGTAAAAATCGTTGATGTCTCCACCGGACGCATCGTTCCACGTGGAACAGCGGGCGAACTCTGCACGCGCGGCTACATGGTCATGAAGGGGTACTACCGGAATCCCGAAGCCACCCGCAAGTCCATCGAGGAGGATGGCTGGCTGCATACCGGCGACCTCGCCAGCATGGACGAGCGTGGCTACTGCAAAATCACCGGCCGGGCCAAGGACGTGATCATCCGCGGCGGCGAGAACATTTATCCGCGCGAAATCGAGGAGTTTCTCTACCAGTGCCCCGGCGTGAGCGACGTGCAGATCATCGGCGTTCCCGACGCCAAATACGGCGAGCAGGTCATGGCCTGGGTGAAAGTGAAGGCCGGAGCGGCGCTGGCCCCGGAGGACATCCGCGAATTCTGCAAGGGAAAAATCGCCACCTTCAAGATTCCCAAGTACATCAAGCTGGTGGACGCGTTCCCCATGACCGTCACCGGAAAAATCCAGAAATTCAAGATGCGCGAAGTGGCCGTCCAGGAACTGAACCTGGGAGAAGCCGCGAGCATCGAAACCGCCTGAGGCCGCCCGTGACCATCGCCAGCTATGAGGACTATTACAGGAGTTTTCGCTGGGAAATTCCCGAGCACTTTAATTTTGCCACGGACATTGTGGACCGCCACGCCGCCGATCCCGCGCGCATGGCCCTGCACTCGCTGGACGCACAGGGCCGCGAGGAAAAATTCACGTTTGCCGCGCTCAGCGGGCTTTCCCAGCGCTTTGCCAATGTTCTCGCGGGTCTGGGCCTGCACCGCGGCGATGTCGTCCTGGTGATTCTGCCGCGGATCCCGGCCTGGCAGGTGGTCATGCTGGGCCTGCTGCGTCTCGGCGCGGTGGCCGCCCCCGGCGCCACGCTCCTCCAGCCCAAGGACATCGCCTACCGCACGCAACTCTCCGAGGCCAAAGCCATCATCACCGACACGGAGAATTGGCCCAAGGTCGAAGCCGCGCGCAAGGACGCTCCCGGGCTGCAGCAGTTCATCCTGGTCGGCGCGGAGCAGCCCGGCTGGGTCAGCTACGAAAAAGCCATGCAATCTGCCGCCGCAAATTTTCAGGCGCCGCCCACGCGCTCGCAGGAGCCCGCCCTGCTCTATTTCACTTCCGGGACCACCGGCGGCCCCAAGATGGTCCTGCATTGCCATGCGTACACGCTCGCGCATCGCCTGACGGGCGAGTTCTGGCTGGACCTCCGGCCCGATGACCTGCACTGGAATCTTTCCGATACCGGATGGGCCAAGGCCGCCTACAGCACGCTGTTCGGCCCCTGGCATCCGGGAGCGAATGTGTTTTCCTACGGCGGGCCGTTCGACCCCAAAAAAACGCTGGAATTGCTTCAGCAGTACCCTATCACGACTTTCTGCGCGCCGCCCACCGCCTTCCGCCTGATGGTCAAGGAAGATTTGAAGCGCTATCGCTTTTCCCTTCGCCACGTCGTGGCCGCGGGAGAGCCGCTCAATCCCGAGGTCATCGAAGTCTGGAAGGAAGCCACCGGCACGACCATCTACGACGGCTACGGCCAAACCGAAACCATTATCGCCGTCTGCAATCACCCTTCCGTGCCCGTGCGCCCCGGTTCGATGGGCAAGCCGATGCCCGGCCATGAAATTGCCATCGTGGACGCCGAAGGCCGCGAACTGCCCGCCGACGAAGAGGGGGAAATCGCCATCAAGGGCCATCCGCCGTCACTGTTCCTGGGCTACTGGAAAGAACCCGGCCTCACCGCGGGCACCCGCCGCGGTCCTTGGTACGTCACCGGCGACAAAGCCTGCCGCGACGGCGACGGCTACTACTGGTTCGTGGGCCGCGCGGATGACGTGATCATCAGCGCGGGCTATCGCATCGGGCCCTTCGAGGTGGAAAGCGCGCTGGTCGAGCATCCCGCCGTTGTGGAAGCCGCCGTGGTGGCCAGCCCCGACGAAGTCCGCGGGCACATCGTCAAGGCCTTCGTGGTTCTCAGCAAGGGTTGCACCGCCTCAGCCGAACTCGTCCGCGAGCTGCAGGAGCACGTCAAGAAAACCACCGCACCCTACAAATACCCGCGCGAGATCGAATTCCTCGCGGAGCTTCCCAAAACCATCAGCGGAAAAATCCGCCGCGTGGAACTGCGCAAACGCGAAATGGATAAGAGGAAGGGAAGCTCTTCAAAGCCGTAGCCCGTTCCGGTTTGCAGGGCATTCAGCGGGTGGGTTGTAAAGAACTGCCGCGGGCCGCGCAAACGGAATGCCAATCAATGAAATCCGGCCCGCTTGCGTGGAAGGGTAAGTCTGCTCCTGCCTCCGGCCGTAACGCGATATTTAGCGTGTAGAATAATTATAATAATCAATAATATTGCGCTACGTACTAGGGGAGTGGCAGGATGGCGGGCGGCGCATCCTGCGATGGCTGCGAAGGAGGTTCGATGAAAGAAATGGCGCATCATCCTAAGACTGCGGTTCGGCTTGGATTGTTCATGACAATGGCGCTGGTGATTCTGGCAGGGGCGCTTTCCGCGGCGGGGGATAATTTTACTCCGGGCTGCCCGGTTCCGTATGGCGGAATCCAGCAACAGCGCCCGATTGACGGGCAGTGCGGTCTGGCGGGGGCTGCGGAGAATCCGGCGAGCGCCGCGCAGGACAAAGCCAAGAACAATCTGTGCGCTTCCGGGAGCGCGGTTCCCCTGACCATCAGCGCCTTTGATGAGCTGCAGCAGGCCGCGGAAGAAAAAGGCGTGACGTTCGGCAATCAGCATGTGCCGCATCCCGAACCGCTGCCGGCGGACCGCTCCGTGCTGAAGGATCTGATCCAGTCCGGCGGGGCGCCGGTCGGCGAAGGCACCATGGTCGTCTATGTGGGTTTTATTCTAAAAACGAAAATCGCCAGCAAGGAGGGCGTGAATTGTCATCTGCCCGGCAAGGCCGCCAATGACATTCACATTGTGATGGGAAAGCGCCCGGATGATGCGGAGTGCAATAGCGTGACCGCGGAAATGATTCCGCACTTTCGCCCGGCGTCATGGGACAAAATCACCTTTGCCGCGGTCATGGCCAAGCTGAAAAAGCATCCGGTGAGAATTTCCGGGCAAATGTTTTTCGACGCGAGTCACGCGTATTGTGGCCATCCGGAGTTTCTGCCGATGGGAGACCCTCACCGGCGCTCGCTCTGGGAAATTCACCCGGTCTATGCGCTCGATGTGTGCAGGAACAAGACGCTGGCGGGCTGCAAGGTGGACAAGGATGCGGTGTGGACCGCGTTTGACAGTTGGGTGCAGAATCCGCAGTGAGACGAAGAAGTTCCGTTCGTCACGAACTGCGCAGAGCATGGTCCAGGGCAATTTTTTCCTCCGCGCTCAGCGGCCGCGAAGCGCCTTTGGCGAGCGTGCCAAGACTTAGCGGACCGATGGCAACACGGACTAGCCGGAGGACTTCGATGCCCAGGGCTTCCAGCATGCGGCGGATGTGCCGGTTCTTGCCTTCCTCGAGGGTGATCTCGATCCAGGAGTTGCGCTCGCCCTGGCGAAGAATGCCGGCGCGGGTGACGCGTAAAAACTCGCCCTCTTTTGTGGTCAGTCCTTGTTCCAGCTTTTGCAGTAAATCCACGCCGGCGATAACGCCGATCTGCACGTGGTAAATCTTCGCCAGGTGTGTTTCCGGGGCGGTGATGCGCGCGGCCCATTCGGAATCGTTGGTGAGGAGGAGAAGTCCTTCACTAGCTTTATCGAGGCGGCCCACCGGGGCCACCCAGGGGAGATTTTCAGACAGGCAGGAATAGACGGTGTCGCGGCCGCGTTCGTCGGCGGCGGTGGTGACGATGCCACGCGGCTTGTTAAGCAGGAGATAGAGTCGTTCAGAAGGGGCCACGGCGAGGCCGTCAACGGCCACGCGATCGCGCCCCAGGCGCACGGGAGTTTCCGGGTCGAGCCGAATCGCGCCGTTCAAGCGGACCCGTCCGGAGCGGATGAGATCGGCGGCCTGCGAGCGCGAGCAGAGTCCCAGTTTAGAAAGCGCGCGGGCCAGGCCGACTTTGCGCGAGGTCTCGCGGGGCTGCTTCGGATTTTTATTGTCGCGGCGAGTCACGCGGACAGTATAGCGGGATTGTGGTGAGTTGTGGCTGGCGCGGGAAGAGAAGAGAGATTCATCGCTCATAAAAAGCATGAGCGATGGGGCAGCGGTTCCTCCGCTTCGGGCCGAAAAGACATCGGCCCTCCGGTCGGAATGACATCCTGTTGGAAATGGATTACATCGAGCCGGCGTTGGCGCCGCCATCGACCAGATGGGCGATGCCGGTGACGAAGGAAGAGGCTTCGCTCACCAGATAGAGGACGGCCTGGGCGATCTCCTCCGGACGTCCGACGCGGCCGAGCGGGCGGTTGGAACAGGCGGCGATAAATTCGGCGTCGCTCTGGCCGAGTTGTGCAGATTCGGCGCGCAGCATGGGCGTGTCAATGTCGCCGGGGCAGATGCAATTGACGCGGATGCCTTGCGCGGCGTGGTCAATGGCCATGGCTTTGGTGAGCAGGACCACGGCGCCCTTCGATGCGCAGTAGCCCGCGGCGTTTCTGCCGCCGTTGATTCCCCAGTCGGAAGCGATGTGCACGATCGCGCCGCCGCCGTTGCGCGTCATGGACGGCACGGCGAATTTCGAAAGCAGGTAGGCGCCTTTGGCGTTGACCGCCATCATGGCGTCCCAGTCCTCTTCGGCGAGATCCACGACGGAAAAGCGGCGGATGATGCCCGCGCAGGTGGCCAGGATGTGCAGGGCGCCGCAGCGTGCTGTGACGGATTCGACCACGCGCAGGCAATCGGCGGCGCGGGAGACGTCGGTCTTTTCGAACGCGGCCTTGCCGCCCGCGGCGATGATTTCGCGGACGACCGCCGCGCCTTGCTCGGCGTTGAGGTCGGCGATGGTCACGTCGGCGCCCTCGCGGGCGAGAAGCGTGGCCGTGGCGCGGCCGATGCCGGAGGCGCCGCCGCTGACGATGGCGGCTTTTCCTTCAAGAAGTCTTCGGGCGGCGGGCGGATGAGTCGTGGTCATGGATGTGAATTGTCCCTGGTCCTTTTATAACAAAGAATCTTCTCGTTGGCTGCGCGAGAAGTTTTTCCGAAAACTGGCGCCGAGCGTGACACTCAAGAGGGCGGGGCAAGCCCCGCCCCTACAGCGGAAATTGCTGATTAGAAGGTTGTGGCGCGGGCTTTTTCGATGATGCTGTCCCACTTGCCTTGCGATTTCAGAATCAGCTCGACGACTTCGCGGATGGCCCCCTCACCCCCGCGCGCCTTGGTGATAAAGTGCGCGGCGCGTTTGACCTCGGCGACGGCATCGCCCACGGCCACGGCCAGACCCGCGCGCTTGAGCAGGGGAATGTCCGGAAGATCGTCTCCCACGTAGGCGACCTGGGCGTCGCTGACGCCGGCTTTGCGCAGAATCTCCTCGTAGACGGGAAGCTTGTGGCCCTGCTTCTGGTAAACGAATTCCATGTCCATCTCGCGCGCGCGACGGGCCAGCGCAGGACTTTCGCGGCCGGTAATGACGCCGGTGCGGAGGCCCGCCGTGCGCGCCAGCGTGAGGCCCTGGCCGTCGTGCGGGTCGAAGCCTTTCAGCTCGACGGCGGTGCCGTCGGGGCGCGAGAGCAGCCAGACCCCGCGCGAAAATGTGCCGTCCACGTCCATCAGCAGCACCTGAATCTGTTTAGCTCTGCGGGAGAGTTGCGCGGGGATCTTTTTTGCCTTGGGCACGATGTCCTCTTTTGGTCGTTTGCTGCTGCTGCGAAAAAGTAAAAATTGTCATTCTGAGTCCCGGCGTCTTTGGCCGGGACGAAGAATCTCAACTTCACGAGTTGCGAACGCTTGCAGTTGAGATCCTTCGGCTTCGCCTCAGGATGACCTTGTTTATTGAAACGGTCCTGCGAACTGCTAAATCAGTTCCAGCGTCCACAGGTCATGCAGGTGGACCACGCCGAGAACTTTTTGTGCGTCGTCCACGACAATGACACCGGTGATTTTTCTCTTTTCCATGACGTTGAGCGCTTCGCTGGCCAGCGCCTGCGGGCCGATGGTCTGCGGATTCTTGCTCATGCAGGCGGCCGCGGTCATTTCCAGCACGGAAGTCTTCTGCTTTTCCATCAGACGGCGCAGGTCGCCGTCGGTGACCACGCCGGCGAGGCGGCCTTGCGCGTCCACCACGGTGGTCATGCCCAGTCCCTTTTTGCTCATTTCGTAGATGACGTCGGGCATGCGCGAGTCGAGCGCGACTTTGGGCAGGTCCTCGCCCTTGTGCATCAAGTGTTCGACGCGCAGTAGTTTTTTCCCCAGACGCCCGCCGGGATGCAGCGCGGCAAAATCGTCGGGGCTGAAGCCACGGCGTTCGAGCAAGGAGACGGCCAGGGCGTCGCCGACGGCCATGGCCACGGCGGTGCTGGCGGTGGGCGCGAGATTGAGCGAGCAGGCCTCTTCGCGCACGCTGCAATCGAGCGCTACGTCGCTGGCCCCGGCCAGCGTCGAGCGGAGATTCCCGGTGAGCGAAACCAGCTTGATTTCCAGACGCTTCAGCGTTTCCAGCAGCCCGATCAGTTCCTCGGTTTCGCCGCCGTAGGAAATAGCCAGCATCGAATCGCCCCGCGCCAGCATGCCCAGGTCGCCGTGCATGGCTTCGGCGGGGTGTAGAAAAAGGGAAGGAGTGCCGGTGCTGGCGAGCGTCGCGGCAATTTTTCGGCCGATCAGTCCGGATTTGCCCATGCCGCTGACCACGACGCGCCCGCGACAGTTGAAAAAAAGGTCCACGGCCTTTTCGAAACTGACATCGAGGCGGGCCAAGACGTCCTGAATGGCCTGCGCTTCAATGCGCAGGACGCGCCGCGCGGATTCCAGGCTCATTGAGCACCCCAGCGGCGGACCATCGCGGAAAGTTCCTTCAGCCGCGCCAGCAGCGCGGGAAGCTGCGCGAGGGGCAGGGCATTGGAGCCGTCGGAAAGCGCCTTCGCGGGATTGTCATGCACTTCCAGAAATACTCCGTCGGCTCCGGCGGCGACGCCTGCGCGCGCCAGGGGCTCGATGAATTCCGGCTGGCCGCCGCTGGAGTTGCCCTGTCCGCCGGGCAACTGCACCGAGTGGGTCACGTCGAAGACCACGGGATAGCCGAGCTTGCGCAGAATGGGGAACGAGCGCATGTCCACCACGAGATTCTGATAGCCGAAGGAAGCGCCGCGCTCGGTGAGAATGATTTTCGAATTGCCCGCGCCGGAGACTTTTTCCGCGACGTTGGCCATGTCCCACGGCGACAGGAACTGGGCCTTTTTGACGTTGACGATGCGCCCGGTCTTCGCGGCGGCCAGCAGCAGGTCCGTCTGCCGCGCGAGAAACGCGGGAATCTGCAGAATGTCGGCGACTTCCGCGGCGGGAACGGCGTGCGACGGTTCGTGAATGTCGGTAAGGATGGGCAGGCCCAGATCGCGCTTGATCTTGCCCAGGATGCGCAAGCCTTCCACGAGGCCCGGGCCGCGGTAGGACTTGACGGACGTGCGATTGGCCTTGTCGTAGGACGCTTTGAAAATGTAGGGAACTCCCGCGGCGGCGGCGATGCGCGAGACTTCCTCGGCCATTTTGCGCGCGTGCGCTTCGTTCTCGATCACGCACGGTCCGGCGATCAGGAATAGGGGATTGTCCCCGCCGAGACGGAGGGAACCGAGAGCGATTTCGTGCACGGGAGTCATTGCGTCAAAGGCTACGCATAGAGCGCAAGATTTGCAATGGCTTCGTCAAGCCGTGGCGTGCGGGGCCACACCCAGCGTCCGCGGGCGCTGCGGCTCGGCGGCGGAGCGTTCGCGGCGCTTCTGCTGCTCGATGGCCGCGCCGATGAATGCGGCGAAGAGCGGATGCGGCTCCAGCGGTTTGGATTTGAATTCGGGATGAAACTGGCAGCCCAGGAACCAGGGATGGTCGGGCGCCTCGACGATTTCCACGTAATTCTCGTCGGGCGTGCGGCCGGTGATGCGCAGGCCCGCGCCGGTGAGAGTTTTTTCGTATTCGCGGTTGAATTCGTAGCGGTGGCGGTGGCGCTCGCTGATTTCGGTTTTGCCGTAGGCCCGCTGGGCGAACGAGCCGGGTTCGAGCTTACACGGCCAGGCCCCCAGGCGCATCGTTCCGCCCATTTCGTCCACGCCCAGCAGTTCGCGCAGCTTATAGATGACGCGATGCGGCGTCTGCGGGTCGAACTCGGTGCTGTCGGCGTCGCCCAGCCCCGCGGCGTCGCGCGCGTATTCGATCGTGGCGCACTGCATTCCCAGGCAGATGCCGAAGAAGGGAATCTTGCTTTCGCGGGCAAACTGAATCGTGTGCACCATGCCCTGAATCCCGCGCTTGCCGAATCCGCCGGGAACCAGAATGCCGTCATAGCCGCGCAGGCGCTTGGCCGCCGCCTCGGTGGAGTCAATCTCTTCCGCCTCGATCCATTCCAGCACGGTCTTGTGATTGTGCGCCAGGCCGCCGTGCAGCAGCGCTTCGCGCAGGCTCTTGTAGGCGTCCTCGAGCTGCACGTATTTGCCCACCACGGCGATGCGCACGTTGCCCGCGGGATGGTGCATGCGCTGCACCAGGTCCAGCCAGGGCTTCATGTCCGAGGGGCGATCCTCCAGATGCAGCAGGCGGATGATCTGCGCGTCCAGGCCCTCCTTGCTGAGTTCCGCGGGCACGGCGTAAATAGTGTCCACGTCTTCCATGGAAATGACGCAGGATTCCACCACGTTGCAAAACAGCGCGATTTTCCTCTTCAGCTCCGCGGGAATATGGTGATCGCTGCGGCAGAGAAGAATGTCCGGCTGAATGCCGATGCCCAGCATCTCTTTGACGCTGTGCTGCGTGGGCTTGGTCTTCAGTTCGCCCGCGGCGGCGATATAGGGCACCAGCGTGACGTGCACGAAGAGGGTGTTCTCCGCGCCCATCTCCAGGCGCAACTGGCGAATGGCTTCCAGGAAGGGCAGCGATTCGATGTCGCCGACGGTCCCGCCGATCTCCACGATGACCACGTCCACGCCTTCGCTGACCTTCTTGATGATGGTCTTGATCTCGTCGGTGACGTGCGGGATCACCTGCACGGTTTTTCCGAGATAGTCGCCGCGGCGCTCCTTGGTCAGAATGGTTTCGTAGATGCGCCCGGTGGTCCAGTTATTGTCGCGGGTGAGCTTGGCGTGCGTGAACCGCTCGTAGTGCCCGAGGTCCAGGTCGGTTTCCGCGCCGTCTTCGGTGACGAAGACCTCGCCGTGTTGGAACGGGCTCATCGTTCCCGGGTCCACGTTGAGATAGGGATCGCATTTCTGCAGGGTGACTTTGAAGCCGCGGCTTTCGAGGAGACATCCGATGGAGGAGGCGGCCACTCCTTTTCCCAGAGAGGAAACAACACCGCCGGTTACAAAAATATATTTGGGCTTCATTCTTGCGGGCGGCATTCCGAGTGCTGCTGGAATGCGGCGTGCCGAACCTCCGTGGGAGTGGCAGTACGAGATATTATGGACAGAACTATTTCAGGTGTCAAATGCGGAGTTTTTGCATCCATTTCCACGGGGTGATGCAATCGGGGCAACCGGCGGGAAATTACCGCAACCTTTTGCCCGTGGCGGGGTTCTAAGCAAAAGGGGAAGTCTAGTTGCGGAGAACGGAAGCGCGCAATGCGCGAATTCGAAGCAGCGGGGTGAAGCGATGAAACACTTTGTCCGAAGAGCAGCCTTTTTTTTCGTGATTCTTTCGGGCTGCGCGGGGATTTCCGCCGCGCAGCAGACGGCTCCCCGGCCGCAGCGTGCGCCGGCGCGCCTGCACGCCTACGACGCGGCTCGGGAAACTGTTCTTGCCGGCGTTTTTCTGAATTACGAAGCTGCGGGCGGCGGGCCCCGATCGGATCGGGGCGGGCGCATCCTGCTGCAAACGGAGAACGGTTCGATGACCGCCGACCTGGGACCGGCGGGGTATCTCGCCGCGCGCCATTTCTCGCTGGCCCCCGGCGATCCGGTGAAGCTTGCGGGCGTATCCTCCGCGACGCGGCAGGGCACGGTGTTTCTGGCGCGGGTCATCGAAAAGGGAGGGCAGTCGCTGGTCTTGCGGACCGCGCAGGGCGCGCCGCTGGCGATTGCCGGCGGGGAAGGGCGGGCTGCGCAGGCCAAACGCCAGGGGAGCGCGCGATGAGCTTCGCTGGCAGCTCTCGTTTGAACCGGGCGGCAGGAAAGTTCATTGTGGCCGGCGCTGCCGCCTTTTTGCTTCTCATTGCGGGTTGCGGCGGAAACGGCGGAGTTATCGTGAACCGGCCTTCGGGCAGCGGCAATTTCACAACCGCGAGTTTCAAGGGGCAGTATGCCTTCAGCATGAGCGGCAAGGAGCTGTGCAACGGGGTGAGCAGTTTCTTCACGCGGGCGGGGAGCATCACCGCGGACGGACTCGGCAATATCACCGGGGGCGTCGAGGACGTCAACGTTTGCTCGGGTGTGTACGAAATTACGTTCAGCGGCGGCAGCTACCAGGTGCGTGCGGACGGCCGCGGCTCGCTCAGCCTGACCAATTCCACGGGAACGACGAGCTATAGCATCACTCTTGCCTCGCCGGCTCAGGGCTTCATCATTCAGACGGATGCGAGCGCCACGACCAGCGGGTCGTTGCGCCTGCAGGACCCCGCGGCCTTCTCCCTGACGAAAATCGCCGGCAGCTACGTCTTTGATGTCTCCGGGATCAGCGCGACGCTCAATCCGCTCTCGGTTATTGGACGGTTCACGGCCGATGGCGCCGGTGGGGTGCAGAACGGCCTCTACGATTCCAACGAAGCGGGCACGCTCTCCGGGCAGCAGGCATTTCCCGCGGGCGCCTCTTACCAGCTCGACGCAACCTACGGTTCGTCCGGGCGGGGTCTGGCGACGCTGGCGGGGCGCAATTTTGTTTTCTATATTGTGGATGCATCGAGAATCGTGCTGCTGGGCACGGATTTTCCTTCGGCTTTGGTGGGGGAGGCCAGCGCGCAGCAGAATCTGTCCTATTCGGTTTCCTCGCTCAGCGGCAACTATGTTTTCCAGTTGGGAGGGGCGAGCGCGACGGGGGCGATTGTCTCTGCGGGACGGTTTACCTCCGACGGAGCCGGGAATCTGAGCGCGATCGTCCTCGATGAAAACAGCAGCGGCACGGTCACCGCGCTGCCCGGAGCTTCCAGCACGATCAGCGGCGGCTACACCGTGGACGCCAACGCCCTGGGCGGCGGCACGCTGACCTGGACGGACTCGGCCGCCGGAACCTTCACCTACATCTTTTATCTGGCGTCGCCCACGCGCGCCGTTTTTCAGGAGACCGACTCAAATATCACCAGTGACGGCTTGATCTTCGCGCAAAACGCCGCTTCGGTCACCGCTTCGTCAATGGCGGGGAATCATGCCTTCGGCTGGACGGGTGTAACGACCGACGAAGTGGATGCTACCGGGCAATTCTCATTGAGCTCCACGGCTAGCGCGAACGCGTCGGGCTTGATGGACTTCAACGCTTTTTCCGGTGGAGTCCAGTATTTCGATGTGGCATTTTCGGGAGGGTTTACCCTGGGCGCAAACCCAGCCGCGCGCAATACACTGAGCTTGGCCACGAACTCGGCAGGGTTTCCGCCGAGCACATTCAAATTCTCGGCCTACCTCGTGGATTCGAATACGGTCCTGCTGGTCGGGACGGATTCGACGCGAGTGCTCCTGGGCACGACACTGCGCCAGCCCTAAGAGAGAACGCTCCCTGCGGCGTATCGCCCAGCCGCTCAGGACGCGCGGGATTCGGCGGCCAGCAGCGCTTCGACGCGGGCCACGTCCTCGGGCACGTCCACGCTGACGGAATCGTAGGGAATTTCGGCCACGCGGATCTTCCAGCCGTTCTCCATCCAGCGCAGTTGTTCGAGCTGCTCGACGCGCTCCAGTTCTCCCTGGGGCAGCGTGGGAAATTCCAGCAGGGCATCGCGCTGAAATACATAGAGCCCCAGGTGCTTCAGGTGGCGCGCGTGCACGCGCTGCTGCTCGTCGCGGACCCAGGGAATCGGCGCGCGCGAAAAATAAAGCGCGTTGCCGTCGAAATCCAGCACCGTCTTGACCACGTTGGGGTCCATGATGTCCGCCGGAGTTTTCACAGGCGTGGCCACCGTGGCCACCGCGGCCGCCGGCTCTTCCAGCAGTGCCGCCACCGCCGCATCCACCGCCGCCGGATTCAGCAGCGGCTCGTCGCCCTGCACGTTCACAAAAACCTCTCCCTCGGTATGTGCAGCCACTTCCGCGATGCGCTCCGTTCCCGAGCGGTGTTCCGGCCGCGTCATGCGCGCCTCTCCGCCGAATCCTTCCACGGCCTGCACGATGCGCTGGTCGTCCGTGGCCACGATCACCCGGGTGACACGCTGCGCCATTTTGGCGCGCTCCCAGACGCGCTGGATCATGGGCTTGCCGGCCAGCGCCACCAGCGGCTTGCCGGGCAGCCGCACCGCGCCGTAGCGCGCCGGAATCACCACCACCACTTGGGGAGTCGTCATCGCCAGTTCCTTCCTTCCGTCACTGCCGATGCTAGCATATCCGCCCCGCCGTGCAGGGACGCCGCCCTTGTCAGCGCCCGCCCCAGTGGTAAGATGAGGGCGTTGGCCCTGCGCGCGGCTGCGGTCCGCACGGGCCACGGGGGGATTTGTGCAAGGCGCCGCGAACCATTTTCGCCCGGTCTTGCTTGTGCGTGGCTTTTTTGCGTGCGCCTGCCTGGCCACCCTCCTTCTTGCCGCGCCTGCCCGCGCCCAGTCTCCGGAGAAAAGCACTCCGGCGGAATTGAAAAAAGATACCCAGGGCCAGGCGCTCAAGCCCGGTCAGACCCTGCGCTCCGATGTGGATATCGCCCTGGTCAACGTCACCGTGACGGACCCCTACAGCCGCCTGGTCACCGGCCTGGAAATGGAAAATTTCCGCGTCTTCGAGGACAACGTCGAGCAGGAAATCGTTCATTTTTCCTCCGAGGACGTGCCCATTTCCATCGGGGTCATTTTTGACCTCAGCGGCAGCATGTCCAACAAAGTGGACAAGGCGCGCGAAGCGGCCCTGCAGTTTTTCAAGACCGCGAATCCCCAGGACGAATTCTTTCTTGTGAGCTTCAACGAGCGCGCCGAACTCTCCAGCGTCTTTACCAGCAGCGTCGAGGATCTCCAGACCAGCATGCTCTTTACCAAGGCCCGGGGCCGCACCGCCCTCGTGGATGCCATCTACCTGGGCCTCAGCCAGGTGAGGGGTGCACATCACGCCAAGCGCGCCTTGCTCATCATCTCCGATGGAGGCGATAATCATAGCCGGTACAGCGAAAGGGACATCAAGCGCCTGGTGCGGGAATCCGATTGCCAGCTCTACGCCATCGGGATCTTCGACCCTTACGGAAACCGCGGCCGCACTCCCGAGGAGTTGCGCGGCCCTTCGCTGCTCACCGAAATGACGGAAATGACCGGCGGGCGCACGTTTTCGGTGGAGAATCTGAATGATCTTCCCGATATCGCCGCGAAAATCGGAATGGAGCTGCGAAACCAATATGTTCTTGGATATCACCCGAGCAACAGGACTCACGATTCTCGCTGGCGCAAGATCAAAGTCAAGCTGCGCGCTCCCCGCGGGCTGCCCCCGCTCAGCGTCTTTGCCCGTACCGGGTATTACGCGCCCAGCCGCTGATGCCGGACGGCGCGCTCCGCGCCAGGCCTCCGCTCTGATGCTGCTCGCCGGATTTTTCCTGCTGCTTCCCATGGCTGAGGCGCAGTTGCCTCCGCCCATCGCCCCTCCTCCTCCGCCTTCCGCTTCGGGCGCTCCCGCCAAAAAAGACGAAACCTTCAGCCTGCGCCATACGGTGAACCTCGTCGTGCTGCACACCGTCGCCGTGGATGACCACGGCCACTTCGTGGACGGACTGAAGCCCGAGAATTTTAAAGTATTGGAAAACAAGGTCGCCCAGAAGATTTCCGTCTTCAAGCGAGAGGACATCCCCGTGAGCATGGGCCTGGTGATTGACAACAGCGGCAGCATGCGTGACAAGCGCCCCAAGGTCAACGAAGCCGCCATCACCCTCGTGCAGGCCAGCAACCCCAACGATGAGGCCTTTGTTGTCAATTTCAACGACGAGTTTTATCTGGACCTCGACAAGGATTTCACCAGCAGCGTCCCCGAGCTGAAAGAAGCCCTCGAACGCATCGATTCCCGCGGCAGCACGGCCCTCTACGACGCCATCATCGGTTCCCTGGACCACCTCAAAAAAGCCAAGAAGGACAAGAAGGTTCTGCTGGTGGTTACCGACGGCGACGACACCGCCAGCCGCAACTCCCTGGAAGCGGCCATCAAGGAAATTCAAAAATCCGAAGCGCTCATCTATACCATCGGCATCCTCGGCGACGAAGAGAAGAAAACCAAGAAGAAGGCGCGCAAGGCTCTCCAGGAAATTGCCGAGGCTTCCGGCGGTCTGGCCTTTTTCCCCGAGAGCGTCGAGGAAGTCCACAACATCTGCGAAGAGGTGGCCAAGGACATTCGCAACCAGTACGTCCTGGCCTACTATCCGAGCAACGCCAATCAGGACGGCAGCTTCCGCCCGGTGCAGGTGAGCGTGCTCCCGCCCAAGGGCCACGGCAAGATTACCGCGCGTACCCGCAACGGCTACTACGCCCCGGTCAGCAAGAGCGCTTCCGACTGAAGGGTTTTTTGGGGTATTGGTATTTTTCGCTCAGGCGGGCTTGGCGCTTCCCAATTCCTTCAGAAAACTTGTTCCGTGCTCGATTCGCGCCCCGAAATTTTCCGCGACGCTCTGGCCCATGTCCGCCAGCGTCGCGCGGATGCCCAGCGCCGTCCCGCCGGGAATCCCCGGTGAATAAGCCAGAATCGGCACGTACTCGCGCGAATGGTCGGTGGTCTCCCACCTGGGGTCGGGATCGCAGCCGTGGTCGGCAGTGAGAATCAGCAGGTCCGTGGGCTGCAGTTCCTGAAGTAGCCCGGCCAGCATGCGGTCGAACTCCTCGAGCGACCGCGCAAAACCCTCGACATCCTTGCGGTGTCCGAAGAGCATATCGAAATCCACCAGGTTGCAGAAGATAAGTCCCGCGGAGCGCTCCCGCAGCGCCGCCATGATCTTGTCCATCCCGTCGGCGTTGTTCTTCGTCGTCACGTAGTCGGCGACTCCGCGCCCGTTATAGATGTCGTGAATTTTGCCCACGCCGTAAACCGGAACGCCGCGCTCCGCCAGCGCGTCCATGAGCATCGGCGGCGGGTCCACCGCGTAGTCGTGCCGCCGCGCCGTGCGCGTATACCCGCCGCTCGCGCCGGTGAAAGGCCGCGCGATCACCCGCCCCACGCGGTGTTTGCCGTCCAGCAATTTTCGCGCGATTTCGCACATGCGGTAAAGTTCCGCCACCGGGATGACGTCCTCGTGCGCGGCCACCTGAAAGACGCTGTCACCCGATGTGTACACGATGGGGAAGCCGGTGCGCACGTGCTCATCTCCCAGTTCCACGAGGATTTCCGTGCCCGAAGCGGGCTTGTTTCCGATGGTCTTGCGGCCGATGCGCCGCTCGTATTCCATCATCAGTTCCAGCGGAAATCCTTCTGGATACACCGGAAAAGCCTGCGCCAGCCACACCCCGGCCATTTCCCAGTGCCCCGTGGTGGTGTCCTTGCCGGGCGAGCGCGTGGCGCCTTTGCCGTAAGCGGCCAGTGGTTTCGAGGCCGGCGCGAGATGCTTGAGCGGCGCGATATTGCCGATCCCCAGGCGCAGCAGTTGCGGCAGGGCCAGCGGCCGGGACTCGGCAATGTGCCCGAGCGTGTTGCGCCCCTTGTCGCCGTAGTCCCCAGCGTCGGGAAGTTCGCCGATTCCCACGCTGTCCAGGACAATCCAAACAATGCGCTTGAAAACTGTCATGCGATTCACTCCCCACCCACTTTACCACACGGCTTTCCCGGGGCAGGGCGCGGCGTGGAACACACGGAGAGGGAATTCGGCGCGGCGCGCGGAACTGCGGTATCTTAGAACTGTGGGAGAAAGGAAAGCGCACGGCCCGCAATGGAATTCCTCCTCATTTTCGGTTTTATCTTTCTCCTGAATCTGATTCCCGCCTTCGCTCCTCCCACCTGGATGGCCGTTTCCTATCTTGGCGTGAAGCATCCCTCCATGAACGCGCTGCAATTGGCCGTGCTCGGTGCCACCGCGGCCACTCTGGGCCGCCTCGCCCTGGCCAAGCTGGCCCGTTTGCTCATCCGCGATAAGTTGCTGAGCGAAGCCACTCGCCAGAGCGTGGATTCCCTCCGGGGCGCGATCGAAGGCCGCCGCAAACTTACCTTCAGTTTGTTTCTTTTTTATGCCTTCAGTCCATTGCCCTCCAATAATCTTTTCCTGGCCTACGGACTTACCACTCTGGGCTGGCCGCTCATCGCCATCCCTTTCTTTCTTGGCCGCGTGGTGAGCTATGCCGCCTGGTTCAAGACCGCCACCTTGGCTGCCCACCGCTTCAAACTCACCGGCCTCCCCGGCTGGATGGTCGCCTATTTCTTCATCACCCAGTCCCTGCTGCTCTTTCTGGTCTATCTCTTTACCCGCGTGGACTGGCGCTTTCTGCTGGAAGAAAAGAAGTTCCGCTGGCTGCCCCGGCAGGGCCAACCGCCCCTTTCGGCAAACCATGAAGAATGACAAACGAATTCGCCCGCGGCGTGAATCTCCTGGAACTTTCCCGATTGCTCCTGCGTACCTTCAATCATGAAGGGGGTGTGCCATGTCCAACGATTTTGCTCGGCGCAATATCGGAGGAGCAATTTTCCTGATTGCCCTTGGCCTCGTTTTTCTCATTTTCAATCTCCGCCCGGACACCAACCCCTGGCCCCTCCTTCGCCACTACTGGCCCTTGCTGCTTGTCTTTCTGGGCCTGGGCAAATTGTGGGATAGCGCGCGGGCGCGCAGGCGTCCGCCGGGGGAGCCCGGCCCGCTCATCTCCGGAACGGCCGTGGCTCTTCTGCTCCTGCTGGTGCTCTTCGCCGCGGCCACCCTGCGCGGCAAATATAAATATGGCGACGAATACCACCATGACGTGCAGAAGATCGAGCGCCAGGGCGCTCAATCCCTCCGCGCGGATATTGAAATGTCCGCGGGAGAAATGCGCATGGCCGGGGGCGCGGCGGGCGCTCTGGACGCCGATTTCCGCTACACTGAGGCCGCCGGCAATCCCCGTTTGACATACGCCGTCAGCGGGACCGCCGGCGAATTGCGCATCCGCCAGTCCGGCGAAACCGTCAAATTGGGCAACACCGAAAACAATTGGGATTTGAAGTTCGCCAATGATTTGCCCCTGAATCTCCGCCTGAAGATGGGCGCGGGCCAGGGCGACCTGAGCTTCCGCGGCGTTCCCATCACGCATCTGGGCCTGGAAATGGGCGCGGGTGAATTGAATCTGAATCTTACCGGCGAGCGCAAGGCTGACTTTACGGGAGAAATCCATGGCGGAGTCGGCCAGTTGAATATCCGGCTGCCCAAGGCCAACGTGGGCGTCATGGTGCACGCCCAGGGCGGCATCGGCTCGATCGAGACCCACGGCTTGCGCCACGAAGGCAGCGCCTACGTCAATGATGCCTACGGCAAAGCCCCCGTCAACATACGCCTGGACGTGCAAGGCGGCATCGGCGAGATCAATCTGGACGTCGAGCCCTGAGTTTCCCCATAATCCTTGGCTTCCCCCCCTCCCAGGAGCGGCTGATTTGTCCATTTACCGCACTGCCGCACGAGCCGTATAATCCAAAGTTTGGACAGTGCGCGGGAAGCGCGCTGTGCGAGCAGCCCGTGGCCACGCGCGAACTCACTCCTCCACAGACCGAGCAGGAAGTCGTCCGCATCCGTGGTGCGCGCGTCCACAACCTGAAGAACATCAGCGTCGATATTCCCCACTATGCAATTACCGTGATCACCGGCCTCTCCGGCTCGGGCAAATCCAGCCTGGCCTTTGACACCGTTTACGCCGAAGGCCAGCGCCGCTACGTCGAATCCCTTTCCGCTTACGCCCGCCAGTTCCTCGAACGCATGGAAAAGCCCGACGTCGACGAAATCTCCGGCATCGCTCCCGCCGTGGCCATTCGCCAGAAGACCACTACGCGCAATCCCCGCTCCACTGTGGCCACCTCTACCGAAATCTACGATTACCTGCGCCTGCTTTTCGCCCGCTGCGGCACCACGTTTTGCGCCAAATGCGGCGAAGCCGTGCGCAAGGACGCTCCCGAGGATATCGCCGTGCGCGTCCTGTCTCTCAATCCCGGCCGCCGCTTCTACGTCTTGTTTCCCGTGCGCCTGCCCGTTTCTGAAGACCCCAAGGGAAAAAAGAAGCGTCCTCTCTCCGCTTCCGCCTCCGCCGAGGCCGTGCGCCAGGCCCTGCTGGAACTGCGCAAGCGCGGTTTCAACCGCCTCTATCAGGAAGGCCGCGTGCACGAGTTTTCCTCGCCCGAAACACTCCTGGACCTCAATTTCAAGCGCCCCGTCTTCGTTTTGGTGGACCGCCTGGCCGTCGCTCCCGCCTCGCGCTCCCGCCTCGTGGACTCGGTCGAACTCTGCTACCGCGAAGGCCACGGCGAAGCCCTCCTCGAATTCGTCGCCGATGCCACCGGCAATGCCGCCGAGCGCCTGTCCTTCAACGAACGCTTCGAATGCAAACGCTGCTCCATCGCCTACCAGGAGCCCGAGCCGCGCCTTTTTTCCTTCAACAATCCCCATGGTGCCTGCCCCAAATGCCTCGGCTTTGGCAACACCGTCGACTTCGATTTGAACCTCGTCGTCCCCGACCCGGGAAAATCCATTGAAGAAGGCGCTATTGACCCCTGGACCAAGCCGCGCTACCGCACCCTTTTCGCCGAGGCCAAGCGTTGGCTCCGCTCCCGCGGCATTCCCACCCACGTGCCCTGGCGGCATCTTTCCGCCGAACACCGCCGCGTTATCGTCGAGGGCGACCCGGAAAATAATTTTGAAGGCGTGAAGGGTCTCTTCCAGTGGCTCGAACGCAAAAAATACAAACTGCACGTGCGCGTCTTCCTCAGCCGCTATCGCGGTTACGCCGTCTGCCTTGAATGCGGCGGCACGCGCCTGCGCCCGGAAGCCCGCGCTGTGCGTGTCGCCGGCAAATCCATCACCGAGCTGTGCAAGCTCACCGTGAAGGAAGCCCGCGGTTTTTTCACCGCGCTGGAACTAAGCCCCGAGCAAGCCAAAATTGCCGAGCGCATCCTCGAGGAAATTCGCAGCCGCCTGCAGTTCCTCGACGAAGTCGGCCTCGACTACCTCAGCCTCGACCGCCTCACCTCCACTCTCTCCGGCGGCGAATCCCAGCGCATCCAACTGGCCACTTCCCTCGGCTCGCACCTCGTCGGCGCGCTCTATGTTCTCGACGAGCCCTCCATCGGACTGCACCCGCGCGACACCCAGCGCCTCATTGACATCCTGAAATCCCTTCGCGATCTCGGCAACACCGTTCTGGTCGTCGAGCACGACCCCGACACCATCCGTTCCGCCGACTGCATCATTGATCTAGGTCCCGGCGCCGGAGAACTCGGCGGCCGCATTCTCTTCGCCGGAACTTATGAAGCGCTGCTGCAAGAGCCCCAATCCCTGACCGGCCGCTACCTCAACGGCGAACTGCGCATTCCTCTTCCCGGCAGCCGCCAGAAGCCCGCCGGAAAATTCCTGCGCCTCTCCGGCGCCATGCTCCACAATCTGCAAAACGTGGACCTGCAGATTCCGCTGCACACCCTCACCGTGGTCACCGGCGTTTCCGGCTCCGGCAAATCCACCCTCGTCCATGACGTCCTCTACAAAGCCCTCCTGGCCCGCCGCACCGGCGCCGGCATCAAGGAGTTCTGCGACAAGCTCGAAGGCGATCAGCACATTCAGGAAGTTGTCATCGTAGACCAGTCGCCCATCGGGCGCACCCCGCGCTCCAATCCAGCCACCTACCTGAAAGCCTTCGACGGCATCCGCGAAGTTTTCGCCGATTGCCCCGACGCCCGCCGCCGCGGCTATTCCGCCGGCCATTTTTCCTTCAACGTTCCGGGCGGCCGCTGTGAAACCTGCCAGGGCGACGGCACCGTCACCGTCGAAATGCAGTTCCTCGCCGATGTCGAACTCGTTTGTGAGGACTGCCGTGGCACGCGCTTCAAGAGCGGCGTGCTCGATGTCCGCTATCACGGAAAAAATATCCACGATGTCCTGCAGATGACCGCGCGCGAGGCGCTGCTCTTCTTCGCCAACGTTCCCCGCGTCACTTCCAAAATCCGCATCCTCACCGAAATCGGCCTGGGCTATCTCCGCCTCGGCCAGTCCGCCACCACCCTCTCCGGCGGCGAAGCCCAGCGCCTCAAACTCGCCGCGCACCTCGCCCGCACCGAAAACAAGGGCATCCTCTATCTGCTCGACGAACCCACCACCGGCCTGCACTTCGACGATATCCACAAACTCCTCACCGCCTTCCGCAAACTTCTCGATAGCGGCGCTTCTCTCCTCGTCATCGAACACAATCTCGACGTCATGAAGTCCGCCGACTGGATCATCGACATGGGCCCCGAGGGCGGCGACCAGGGCGGCAAAATCGTGGCCACCGGCACTCCCGAGCAGGTCGCCCGCAATCCCCAGTCGCACACCGGCCGCTACCTGGCCCGCGTCCTACGTGCCGCCGCCCAGGCAAAGCAAGCCGCCAATGGCGCATCCAATCCCACGGACAAGCCCGCCAGCGGCAAAGCTAGGGTCAAGCCATGAACTCGACGCGCCTTATCGCCGCCGCCTCTCTTGCTCTTTGCTTTCTGCTGCCCGTGCGCGCGCAGGCTCCTCCGGCGGAAAAGCAGCGTCCCGCAACGCGCCGGAAAGTCCCCAATCCACTCAACGATCTTCTCGAGGAAGCCCAGAGCGCCATCGACCGCAAGGATTTTCCCGCCGCCCTCGTTCCCTTGCAGAAGCTGACCGCCGATCAGCCCGATTTCGCCTATGGCTTCTTTGAACTCGGCTACGTTTATATTGCCCTCGAACGCTGGGACGAAGCCCGCGCCGCGCTGCAGCGCTCCATCGTGCTTGACCCCAAGCTCTCCGAAGCCTACGTCAATCTCGGCTCGCTGCTGCTCGATCACGACCCGCCCGCCGCGGTCGCTCCTCTGCGCCAGGCCGTGGCGCTTCTTCCCGCGCAGAGCCGCCCCCGTTACCTGCTCGCTCTGGCTCTCGATCGCACAAACGATCTTCCCGGCGCCATCGAATCCCTGCAAGCCGCCGCCCGCCTCGATCCTCGCGATCTCGACGTGCAGCTGGCCCTCGCCCGCGTCCTTCTTCGCGCGGAAAAATTCCCAGGCGCCGAATCCGCCGCCCGCTCTGCTCTGGCCCTGGCTCCCGATTCCGCTCCCGCGCAACTGGTCCTCGCTCACGCCCTCGACGCGCAACAAAAGTCCGATGCCGCCGGCGCCTACCGCCGCTACCTCGAACTCCAGCCCAGCGACCGCGACGCCCTATTCCGCCTCGCCAATATCCTCTTCGAGCAAAAACAATTGGAAGATTCGCTCGCTTCTCTCGACCGCCTTGACGCCGCGCAACCCCCCTCCACCGATTCCTTGCTGCTCCGCGCCGACATTCAGGTCGCCCAGACTCACTGGGACGCCGCCATCCTCACCCTGCAAAAAGCCCTTCAGCAGGACCCCACGCGCAACGCTCTGCGCGCCGGCCTCGGCCGCCTCTTCCTCCAGAAACGCGATTTTCCCTCCGCGGAAAGGGAACTGCTCCTCGTCGTCCGCGCCGATTCCGATAACCTCGCCGCCTGGAAGGACCTGAGCTCCGCCTATTACCTGCAAAAAAACTGCCCCGCAGCTCTTGCCGCTCTCGATCAGGTCGCCCGCAAGGAGCCACTCGTGCCCGGCGCGTGGTTTGTCCGCGCCACCTGCTACGATAGACTGGAGCAGGCCGCCGCGGCGCTCGAGGCCTATCAGAAATTTCTCGATGTGGACAAAGGTCAGGATGCGAATCAGATTTGGCAATCCCAGCAGCGCATCATCGTCCTGCGCAAGCGCCTCGCCGGCAAGCGCTGACCCGCCCATGCGCCGCTGGCCGCTTCTTTCGCTGTGTGCGCTGCTCCTGGGCCTCGCGCCTGCCGCAGTCTCCCAGCGCCCTTCTCCCGCGCAAACCATTCCCGCGCTTCAGTCCCGATTCGACGCCGAAACCAATTCCGTGCGCAAAGCCAAACTTTTGGCCAAATTGGGCGACGCCCAGTTCATCGAATCCCGCCGCGCCGGCAAAGCGCAGGACTATCCCGCCGCCCAACTCATCCTCGAAAAATACCGCGACAATGTGCGCGCCGCCATCGCCGAAGTCATTCGCCAGCACCCCAACGCGGAAAAGGAATCCAGCGGCTACCGCATCATCGAATTGCACGTGCGCGCGGGCATTCGCGAAACCATCGACGCCATGAACGCCGCCCCCCTCGAATTCCGCCCTCCCTTGCAAGTCCTTCGCGACGACCTGCAGCGCTCCCAGGACCAGCTCCTCCGCCTGCTCTTCCCCCGCCGCCCCGGCGAAAAAAGACCTCCGGCCGCCCCGCCGCAAGGAGCCCAATGAGGATGCGCGTCTCCGCCGCTCTCCTGATTCCGCTCGCGTTTCTTGCCGGTGTGCCACCGCGCGCCGCTGCAGCGCAAAGCCAGAAGAAGGACTACCTCTCCGCGCTCGAAGCCGACAAAATCCGCGATGCGGAATCCCCCAATGAGCGCATCAAGCTCTTTCTTGAGTTTGCCGACGACCGCCTCAAGAAATTCCAGTACGAGCTGGCCCACCCCTCCCCCAATCATCACGCCGTCATCCTCAACGCCCTGCTTAATGCTTATGTCGGCTGCGTGGATGACGCCGCCGACCGCATTGAGGACGGCATCCAAAATCAGGAAAATCTGCGCAAGGGCATCGAGCTGATGATCCGCCGCGCCGCCGAGTTCCTCGCGGTCCTCAGGGAGATCGAAACCGCCGGCGTGGAACTATCCCTCTACAAGGAAAATCTTGACGACGCCATCGAGGGCACGCGCGACGCTCTCCACGACGCCGAAAAAGCCAAGAAAGAAGTCGCCCCGCCCCCCGTCCGCCGCAGGAACGCTCCGTGACCTCCGCCAAGCGCAAGCCGCGCGAGGATCCCAGTGCCCCGTTTCTCTTTCAGCGCATGTTCACCCGCTTGGGCTGCGATGGCCGCCCGCCGCGCTTCCATGTCGAATTTTTCCCTTACGCCAGCCTCACCCTCACCATCCGCCGCCGCGAGGAGATGGTTCTCGTTCGCCTCTCCGATCTTCTCGCGCGCGCCTCGCGCACCGTCCTCGAAGGCGCCGCCGCCCTGCTCCTCGCCCGCATGTACCGCAAAAAAGCCCCGGCCTCCCTCGTCGCCCCCTATCTCGCCTACGCCCGCTCCGCCCGCACTCGC
>JAIQGC010000116.1 GCA_020072805.1 Terriglobia bacterium | reverse complement strand
CTCTGGGCGGAGGAGAAGTAACTATGTTGGAAATGGCGCAGGCTTACGGAGTTTTTGCCAACAATGGGTACAAAATTAATCTTCATCCGATTCTTAAAATTTTGGATAATCATGGCAAAGTTCTTGACGAGTACAATCCTCCATCTTCGCCTATTTTTGGAAGGAAGGTTTTACCGGAAGGAGTTGCTTTTATAATTTCCGATATTCTGGCTGACAATAACGCCAGATTGGCCGAGTTTGGCCCAAATTCGTCTTTGAAAATTGCAAATCAAGTAGTTTCAGCCAAAACCGGAACAACCAATGACTTTAGAGATAACTGGACATTTGGTTATACTCCTGATTTTGTTGTGGCCAGCTGGGTAGGAAATAATGACAATACTCCAATGAGCAATATTGCCTCAGGCATTACAGGAGCAGCTCCAATCTGGCATGACATTATGACTTATCTTTTAAAGGATAAAGCTCCACATCCAATTTCCCGTCCGCCCAGTATAATCCAAAAAAGAGTTTGCTCTGTTTCAGGACTTATTCCGCCTCCGGATGGAACGTCTAATAGTTGTGAAACCAGATTTGAGTATTTCATTAAAGGCACTGAACCATATAAAGTTGATCCCGGTTTGCAAAACGTCAGAATCGACAAAACCACTCAGGATTTAGCTAGCCCAAATCAAACAGATAATGTTGAAAACAAAGATGAAATTGTCGTAACGGACGCTACCGGTCAAAATTATTGCGTCACTTGTCCTCACCCCAACCCCACCCCCAATCCCTAAGGTTTAATTCCTTTTATAATATAAAGATCAAAACTAGTTTTTATCTTACTCTCTTGCGTAGCTTGAATTTCTTGTAAAACATGTAATCCTTCGTCTGCCGTAATCACTCCCACTTTTTCGCCCAACTCTAATGACGGTTTTATCCATAAAACTAGCTCTAATTCTTGTAGTCCGTGGAATTCAAGCTTCATTATCTCCTGCGATATATCTTTCTCCGTAAACCCTTCTGCTAAAAACAAATCCTTTAAATTAGCGGCAATCGATGGGTTTTTTATAAAACCCAGGTAAGCTTTTTTCACTATTTCAGAATCTTCATTGGGAATTCCGTCAATTTTCAAGCTATTCCAATAGGAATCAGCAATAACAATTTTTCCGCCAGGTTTTGTTACACGTGCTATTTCTTTGAAGGCTTGTTTTGCATCATGCAAATGTTGAAAAATCCTATCAGCGCGAATCGAGCATTAAATCACCTGAATGAATTCCAAGCAATTTCTTAACTTTCTTTTTATAGTCCTTAATTGGTGAAAGCGCACTAATCTTTTCCAGATATGCAATGAATTCAGACCTATTTGTATTTCCGTCAACTGCGTCAAAACTAGTCCTTGGCGCTTTATCTATATTCATTAAGCGAATTCTAACATAAAATCCTCTCCCAACCAACCCATAAGAAATTGCCCTCTTCCCAATCCAAAGCACCTATAGTATAATCTCTATCCGGATCGGATATCTATGGAGACGGCAACGCGGATTCTGTATGTTGTGTTACTATTTTTAACTTTTGTCGGTGACATTGCTGTGTCTATTCTCAAAATTCCTCTTAACATTATCTCCTGGGCATTCCACCTTCTTGCTAAGCCCTTTAAAATGCGCAAACGTAATCTTTTCAAAAGAAAGAAAAAAATAAAAGCAATTAAAATTTTCCCCCTGCCAATCGGAGTTAAAATAAAATACTTTTTCATCGGAACTTTATTTTCTCTGATTTTTATTTTTATTCCCCTGGTAGCTATAATTTTTCTGCAGGAACTTCCCAGCCCGAGACAATTAAGCTTTCAAGAATCTCCCCTGACAACAAAGATCTTTGATAGAAATGGCACGCTCTTGTATCAGATCTACGCCAATCAAAACCGGACTTTAATCCCCCTTTCTTCTATCCCTAAATATTTGCAGGAGGCGACAATTGCCATTGAAGACAAAGATTTTTATAAAAATCCCGGAGTGGATCTTACCGCCATTATTCGCGCGGCAATTACGGATATTTCCGGCAAGCCTCTGCAGGGAGGATCAACTATTACCCAGCAATTAATTAAATCTACCTTACTTACTTCTGAAGTCAGTGTCAAAAGAAAAATTAAAGAAATAATTTTGGCAATTTGGGCAGATAGTATCTATACCAAAGACCAAATTCTGGAAATGTATTTTAACCAGGTGCCTTACGGAGGGACTGCCTGGGGAATTGAAGCTGCATCTGAAGTTTATTTTAACTCCAAGGTCAGCGACCTTGACTTGGCACAAAGTGCATTTTTGGCCGGCTTAACCCGCGCTCCGACTAATTATTCTCCATTTGGGCAATCACCAAATTTATGGAAAAAAAGACAAGAAGAAGTTTTAACCAAAATGGAACAATTTAAATATATTAGCGCCAAAGAAAAGGACGCTGCTCTAAAAGAAGACCTGAACTTTTCCAGCCCACAAACCCCGATTTACGCTCCTCATTTTGTGATGTACGTCAAAGATTTACTGGTCAAAAAATATGGCTTGGGAATGGTGGAAAAAGGGGGCCTGCAAGTTACAACTTCTCTTGATTTAAAAACCCAGGACATGGCACAAAAAATCGTCACTTCGGAGGTGGAAAAAGATGCGTATCTTAACTTGTCAAACGGAGCAGCCGTGGTGACCAATCCCAAAAACGGAGATATTTTAGCTATGATCGGAAGTAAAGACTATTCTGATTTAAATTCCGGCAATTTTAATGTCGCAACTGCGATTAGACAACCCGGATCTTCGATAAAAGTGGTCACCTACTCTGCAGCCCTATCGAATGGCTTCACTGCTGCAACAATTCTTGACGATAGTCCTGTTTCATTCAATTCTCTTGGTTCTCCAACCTATATTCCTGTTAATTATGACTGGAAATTCCATGGAAAAATGAGCTTGAGAATCGCACTAGCCAATTCTATAAATATCCCCGCAATTAAGACGCTTTCCAAAGTCGGTATAGAAAATATGATAAAAAAAAAAAAAAAAATGGGCATTACAACTTGGGGAGATCCAAGTAATTATGGTCTAGCAATCACTCTTGGCGCAGCTGATGTAAGAATGATTGATATGGCAACTGTCTACGGAGTTTTGGCAAATGGAGGCCAAAGGGTGGATATTAATCCTATTTTAAAGTTAACTGATTCAACCGGAAATATTTTGGAAGAAAAAAAGGACATGAATATTACAAAAATACCAGTACTTGATCCCGGAGTTAGTTTTATTATGTCTGATATTCTGGCCGACAACGCGGCCCGCGCAATGGAATTTGGTACCAGTTCTCCTTTAAATATTTCCAACCATTATGTTTCCGTCAAGACAGGAACATCGGATAACAAAAGAGACAATTGGACGATTGGATATACTCCTGATTTTGTAGTTGTAGCTTGGGTCGGAAACAATGATAATAGCCCGATGAGTCAGAATTTGGCTTCAGGAATTACCGGAGCTGCTCCCATTTGGCACGATATTATGACTAACCTTCTTCCGCCTACTTCAAACGCTATTATTGCCCCAAGTGATATTATGCAAAAAGATTGTATTGGCAGAAAAGAATACTTTATCAAAGGCACAGAAAATTCAGTCAACT
>JAIQGC010000112.1 GCA_020072805.1 Terriglobia bacterium | reverse complement strand
ATTGCCCGCGCCATAGCAACTGCGAAGAATGCGTCAAACATCACAGGGCAAAGGACGAATGGCCATTTTGCTCAAAGTGAGTCGCAATCCGATTTTAGCAAAACCCAGTTTAGTCTGTTACTTCCAAGAGCTGTATCGCTATCTGATTGATGACTTTGTTATCCAGTACTGCCAGAATTTGGTCAGAGAGATTTCACGTTCAAGACCAAGAAAATGTCAGCTAACAAGAAGGGAAAAAGAGAATATCTGAATGACGTTGAAATGAAGAATTTTGCCGCGAAGCTAAACAGCTATTTTGAAACAAGCGTTGAGATTCCAAGAATAAGAGTTGGAGAGAGACAAACCATTGAGACGCTAATCAATGAAGAAGCTTTGTTGTTTGCTAAATATTTGAGAAACGAAAAGAAAGAGTGGCGTCCAAGAATGGGAATTATCGATTAGTTATAGGGCGCATTGACAATAGGGTTGCTCTCCGCAATTTATGGCGAACCGAACCTTTACAGTACCGAAAGCATGAATTTGAGACTAAATTTTAATTCCCACACACTTTTTTATGATTGTGAATAAATCGAGGATGCGGGAAGCAAAACGGATAAGGGGCGCGGGACAGCTTGATAGTGCAGGAGGGCAATCAAAATAAAAAACAAAGCGAAAAACAAGGCGAAAGACAAAGTAAAACAAATAAACCAATCGAAAAACAAAACAAAAAAGGAATGGAAGCAGAGGTGAAATGCTTCCTTTGCTGAAGTTTGTGTGTGCCAAGTAGGTGCGAGAGTCCAGTCACCAGTATCGAGCGTCCACAGTAGTAGAAGAAGAAGCAGAAGAATAGTCAAGTAAGCAGTAGGGTAGTACAGGTTGGGTTGGGGATTAAATTTTAATTAAAAAAAATAGAACAACGGAGTATTTAAAGCAAAAAACAGGCTATTTAAAGCAAAAAAACAGAGTATTTAAAGCCAAAAAATTACGCCTCAAAAGCCTCCCTGCAAGCCCTAAAAAACTAATTAATTAATTATATTAGTATTAGTAGTATTAACTGCAGTTGCCCTGCCCTTCTCAAGCAGCGTCACTTTCAGGCAGGGCAGTCTTTCCGCTGCGTGGGTGCAGGGCGAAGCCCTGAAAAAAAATTGAATTTTAATGCACACTCAGAAAAAAAGGAAGGGTAATCTCTCGATTTAGAATCTTCCCAGAGTCTTTTAAGAAGCATCAAAAGATTAGGTGAAAGTGGTGGTGATTGACATGCCTTTAGGAAAGAAGAAGCCAGAGAAGAAAGAGGAAAAGAAACCTGAAGAGAAGAAGCCAGAGGAAAAGAAGTAACTCTTTCATTAAATTGTTGAGCCATTAACCATATGGCTCTTTTGTCAATATTTACCAAGTCTTCTTTTATTGGCTTAAGTGAAAATCCATCTTTCTTACCAGCGTTCTGTATTAGAGTTATCCAGTTATTTTGTCCTTCAACTGTTAAACCGCATGCTTCCGCTGGAGTCTTCCCGTTCAAGTTTTCGTGAGGTCTAACAAAGTTGTGATAAATTTGGTTTCCTGAGAGTATCGGAGCGGTTCTTCTTTAATCCTCTCATGGTTTTTTAGCGTGCGCTTGCGGCTATTTCTCTTTCCTTTTTTTGGTAAGTGCTCTGCGATAGTTTTCGTATATTTCTGCTTGGGTAAGCCCGTAAAACTCTGCGTATGCCTCCACGCGCCCTTTCTTGTTTTCAAGGCATTCAGGATTAATACAGATGTACTCGCCGCATACACCCTCTATTCGTTTAAGCATTTGACCGCAAGCAGGACATTTCATAAGCGCTCAGTCCACTTTCTATGCTTTGCAGATTTAAGACTATTGAACATAGATCTTGATGCTCTCGGTATTGAAAACGTGGCTAAACAATAGGGAATATCTTAGCCTTTTTGCCATAATAAGGTATATCGCCTTTAAAACCTTCAATTAGGTTTCCTACTGTAATTTGAGATTGAAGAAAGGAATCTACATATGCCCTGTCACTTAAGAATTCGGTTAATGACGCAATTACCACTTTAATTGGAATTCGCTTTTTGTCACGATACTCTTTGGGCAGATATTGGTTAAAACTATCTTCCTCAAAAAGCAGGATTCCAACTAACATCTGGCTCATTTCAGTTATTGAATAAAACTTTCCATCTTCCATATGTGCAAGGACTCTTTTCCATTTAGGTTCTTCAATCTTTTCTAATTCATCTTCATTTATCGGCGTATCCTAAACCTCTTCTTGTCATATAATAAACTGCTAACTCTTAATTGTTTTTTCATTAAGACGCGCGCTCATTTAACGTAAACATGAGGTATAGTATCGCTTGTCTGGTGTCTTTTTCACCCTCGAAAACAAACCGCCAGCAACATAATTCAACCAATTCTGTTCCTGCATATCTAAGTGAGCCTCTTGAACTGTCACTGCTCTCTCAATTGAAGTGGCTCCTGCCGCCATAAGTTTAATCCAAATTTGCTCTTGAATTACAAGAAAGATCGTTCCAACTGCTTCCATTTCAAATCTCTCCTAATGCACATTCCAACATTTGTTTGAGAATAGAGAAATGATGGCCTCTCCAAACTAGTCAGCTCTCCCTCAAACACGAGTTGTTTTGAACTGCTTATAAGATTTGTTAAGCTTTACTTTCAAACACTACTGCCTACCCCCCATTAATTTTTCACTTCATAAATATTTCAAATAGATTTTAACCAAAGAACTTGTTGGCATTGCTAAACCGTTTTAAGGCATGATGCACTCTAGTAGTAACCAACAGTCAGTTTAGCGGGAGAGACTGCTTGTTTCATCTATCTTGTGTGATTATAATGAAGTTGAAGCTTTCAGTTTCAAAAAGGCACGTTGACAGAGTTTCAGGTACTATAGACGAAGTTGTTTTTGCAGTAGTTGATTTGGACAAGGCAAAGAGTTATCCTTCCAATTTTGTTTGCCTCTTGCCAAAAAACCTTGAAAGAGGGATTAAACCCAGCAACAGGTTTCTTGGAATCTATGGAAATGAAAGCAATCAAATAGCCACTAAGCTTCTGACTAATGCTCTCAGAAGTGAAAGTGACCTTGCAGTAATAAGTGAGATTGAAAAGCGCTTGAAAGCTCTTGCGCCTAAACCAGATATTGAAAACCGCTGCAGACTTTGCGGAGTTTCATTTCAGCCCAAGTTTGGAAGGCATCAACAAAGAATTTGCCAAAAATGCAGAACCAAAATACAAACTGCACAATGAAACTTTGCTTAAGGAGATTCTGAAGAAACTTGCTTTGCCTCAAGTAATTTTCTATTCGTCTAAGATTAGCAGACTGCCAAGTAACGAAAAACACTGTTCAACAGGATGTTCTCAGGGAACAACCATTAGGGTTTGCGTTGAACTCACGTTATCAAGTCTCCTTATGCTGAAAGCAATGATTTGCTTTAGTTGGTCCATAGTTTCTGTTCTCACCTTTGCAACAATATCATAGACTCCATACACCATTTCGGCTTCTTCCACTCCCTCAACCGCTCTAACCTTCTTCAGCACCTCTGGCATCGAGTCAGGTTTTGTGGTTATGAAAACATAGGCTGTTGGCATTCAAGTAGCCCCAACAATTGCTATGTC
>JAIQGC010000081.1:841-10834 GCA_020072805.1 Terriglobia bacterium | reverse complement strand
GCTTGCTGGAAGTCGGACATGCGCGCTGCCATTTCGCGGCGAACTTCGCGCATGCGCTCTTCGATGCGCTGGGCCTGTTCGCGGAGAAGAGCCTGGCGCAGGGCGATGTCGGAATCGAGATATTGCAGGCGGATATTGCCGGCGCCGGTGCGCAGGCGGAGGAGCGCGCCGCCGCCATTGAGAGAAGCGGTGGCGCGCAGCGGGGAGCCGGCGGGGCCGCCGGAGAGCAGGGTGAGGGGCAAAGACGGGTCGGCCTGGATGCTGTCCGCGCCGCCATTGGCGACCACGGCTTCGATATTGGCGGCGAGATTGCGCGGGAGATAAACGAGCAGGTCGCCGCTGCGGGAAGAGAGCAGGGAATCGCCGGCGAGCTGCACGGCGCCGCCCGCGGAAGCGGCGTCCGGATTGATGAAGGCGGTGATGGCGCCGTTGGAGGTGGAGGCGCTGACGGAGCCGGCGATGCGCGTCAGGCAGATGCTGCCGCCGCTGGTTTCAATCCGCAGGGGGCCGCTGGCGGAGGCGACGCGGATGCCGCCGCCGCCGGTGCGCGCCTGGACCGAGCCGCGGGCTTCGCCGAAATCGATCTGGCCGCCGTCGGTGCGCACGCTGACGGCGCCGCCGGCCTGGCCGACGGTGATGTTGCCGCCGCCGGTGCTGAGATCGGCCTGGCCGCCGATGCGCGCG
This sequence comes from Terriglobia bacterium, assembly GCA_020072805.1. GTDB lineage: Bacteria > Acidobacteriota > Terriglobia > Acidiferrales > UBA7541 > Acidiferrum. The sequence continues at coordinate 10,150 of JAIQGC010000081.1, read as the reverse complement.
GCGCGGATATGCCCGCCGCCGGAATGCAGTGTGGCATTGCCGGAGATTTCTCCGGCTTGAATGTGCCCGCCGCCGGTGGAGGCAACCAGCTCTCCGGCAACATCGCCGGCGCTGATATGCCCGCCCTGCGTTTCGAGGTACGCGGCGGGCTTGCCGGAGGAGCTGAACTTGCCGGAAGCGGCGAGCTGTCCGCAGCGGATGGAGCCGCCGCCGGTGACGAGGCGGGCCATGCCGCCGATATCCTGTGTTTCGATGTCGCCGCCGCCGGTGAGGACTTCGACGCTGAAGTTGCGCGGGACGAAGACGTCAAAGCGCACCCAGAACTGCGCGGCGTTAGGATCGCGCCGGTTTCTGGAAGGGAGTGAACCTTCGATGCGCACGCCGTCGGGAGTGGATTCGGCCTTGAGGGAATAGCGGGAGAGGATCTGCTGCGCTTGCGGCTCCTGCACATTGGTCTCGATGTGCACGGAATAGCGCACGACCGGGGCTTCGCCGGGAGCCAGGGAAAAAATGCGCACGGCGCCGAGGTCGGCGGTCAGGCGAAGTTTTCCGCCGTCCTGAGCGGGCAATACGCCGTTGCGGTCGAGAAAGGAGCGGGGAGCGGGTTCGGGCGGAGCGAATTCGAACGCCGCCGGTGCCCGCGCAGGAAGGGCGAGAAGCAAGGCGGCAGCGAGAAAGAAGAAAGCGCTCGGTTTCCGGCGGATGGAGAAGCGGCTGGGAGGAAGAGGAAACATCGCGGGTCTCTATTGGATCTCCCGCGCGCCGATCTGGCGGAGCGCGGCCTGGCTGCGCAGGCGGACGTAGTGGTTGGGGTCCTGGCGCGTGAGAATTTCGAGCGTGCGGGTGACGCGCGCGAGAGAAAGGTCGGCTGCAACTGCGGCGGGATCGGGGGGAACCGGAGGCTCCGGCAGTGCGATGGCGGGAGAATCGTTTTCACCTAGGGAAGCGACGAGCAGGTTCAGGGCTTCGACGCGCACTCCGGGATTGGCGTCGTTCTCCAGGGCGTCGAGGAGGGCTTCGCGGACATCCTGCTCGGCGGCGGAATCGCGAAGCACGTCGAAAGCCTTCAAGCGCACGGCGGGGTTGGCGTCAAGGCGGGCGGCGGAGACGATGGCGCGGCGCACGCCGGCGTCGGCGGTAGCGGATTTGAGCGCGTCCAGGCAATCGAGGCGCACGCCGGGATTGAAGCGCGGGCCGTTGGCGACGACATAGGCGAGAACGCGGCGCACGTCGGCGTCCTCGATGCTGCCGGAAAGAACCTGGGGCTGCTCGGCGCTCAACTGAACCTGCACGGTGCCCGGCGCGGAGCCGGAGGAAGAGCCGAAGCTGATTCCGGAAACGGCGATGCGAGACAACTGCTCATCGGTAAAACGCGGCGTGGCACGGACGATCTGACCGGAAGGCTGCGCGCTGGGGCCGGGGCGGAAGAGCTGTGTTCCGGCGAGAACGCCGAGAAGGAGCAGCGAGGCGGCGGTCCAGGCCGGGTGAAAAACCAGGAGTTGTTTGAACCAGCCGAAGAACTCCCAGCGAATTTCGCGCGGCGCGGCGAGATCATCGATGGATTCGGCAAGTTCGCTGCGGCACTGAGCGAGCAGCGTGCCCGCGGGGTCGAGGCGGTCGGCGGGGCGGGGCAGCGCGGCGAGGGAATCGAGCAGGGCGCGTTCTTCGGCGAGTTGCGCGCTGCAGGAGGAGCAGGAGGAGAGGTGCGCGGCGACGGCTTCGCGCTCGGCCGGCTCGAGTTCATCGCAGGCATGGAAGGGAAGCAGGGCGATGATTTTCGCGCAGGAGCGCGCGGGAGCGGGTTGGCGGTCATTCGGGAGGTTCATCGCAATTCTCCCAGCTGGCTGCGCAGTTTGCGGGTGGCGCGGAAGAGCGAGTTTTTTACGGTCTCTTCGGTGGTGCCCAGCGCCTCGCCGATGGCCCGCAGCTTCAGGCCCTGGTAGTGCTTCATCTCGAAGACCACGCGTTCGCGCGGCGAAAGCTTGAGCATGGCGGAAGCCAGCTTGCGCTGAATCTCGTTGCCCAGCAACTGCCGCTCGGGGTCCAGCGTGGCGCGATGCTCGCGCTGGCGCTCGAAAAAATCGGTGTGGCCTTCTTCGTGCGCGCTGACGGCGGACTCGGGCGCCTGGTCTTCGGGGCGCGCGCGCTTGCGGCGGAGATGATCGAGGCAGACGTTGGTGACGATGCGGTAGAGCCAGGTGTAGAAGCTGCACTCGAAGCGGAAACGATGGAGATTGCGGTAGACCTTGAGAAAGGATTCCTGGTAGACGTCGCGGGCGTCTTCCGGGCGGCGCATGAGATTGAGAGCCAGGCGGAGCACGTCGCGGTCGAAGCGGTGCACCAGTTCCTCGAAGGCGGCGCGGTTGCCCGCCTGCGCTTCGGCCACCAGGGACCGTTCGTCCAGTTCGTTCAATGAGACCGCCGCAGGCGGAGCGGCATCGAGGCTGCCGGTCCGGCCGTTTGCATCAGCCAAGGCCAAAGTCCATCGGGGAAGAGGCATCGCTCAGAATCCAGTCATGACTGCGGTCATCGTCGAGTTTAGACGGACTGGGCACCCAAACGTAAGCGGTCATCCCCCCTTTCTTTAACGCAAAAGCGCGGGCTATTGTTCCAGAGTCGCAGAGCGGCTGAGGGGTTGCCCGGCAGTGAGGCTAAGGAGCCGTGAAGTTCAATTATCTCCTTGTATTTGAATAAGTTACATCTTTCCTGGGAGTGCTTTTCAGGCGCCAGGTCAAGAGCACCCAGAGGTAGAACAGACCAAGGGCCAGGAGAATGCCGTGGCCGCTGGCTTTGTAGAAGGGGTGGCTCTGCGCCAAGAGCGTGGCGGCGGAGCCCATCAGGCTCGACCCGGCCATGGCCAGGAAGTAGCCCAGCAGATTGAAGCGGGCCACGCGTGCGACGCCCCAGACGACCAGGGCGAGCCAGAGGGCAGCCGTCAGCAGCTTGAAAATGAGCTCGGTGGTGTTGCCCCAGTTGCCGAGGAGGGCCAGCACGCCGAGGAGGAAAAGCGGAATGCGCAGGCGGAGCGAGCGCAGCTCCGCGGCAATGAAGCTGGCCAGCAGAACGAGCAGGCCGGTGCGCAGCAAGCAGTTGAGCAGGGTTTGGCCCAGGACGCCGCCGGCGGGGAAGATGGAGTCGAAATCGCCGCCGATGGAGGAGGGGAAGGAGCGGTAGAGAATGGGCAAGCGCTGTTCCACCGCGGCGAAAAGAGCATGCAGGCCCAGCAGGCCGGCGGCGCCGCCGAGGCCGATCCAGAGAGAGTCACGGTAATAGGCGGCGGGCATGGTGGACCAGCAGGGCAAGCGGTCTTCGCCGAACGTGCGCGCGGCGTAATGCCCGGCCATGCCGAAGAGCAGCGCGGCCACTCCTGAGTACAAAGCAGCGCCGAGAACCAGGCTCAAGGCCAAGCCGATGAACATTAACTTGAAGGGGATGGCGGTGTTGTAACTGTCGAGGGCATTGGGGATGCGGTCGCCCAGGGCGAAGACCAGCGCATAGCCGAAGAGCATGAGAGCGGAAACAGGAAGCAATTGTTTCCAGGGAATGGAATGAGAGGGATCTGTGCGCACGCGCTTCAAATAGAGAATGGAGGCGGCCAGGGGAATTCCAAAGAGAAGCAGGAGCAGCAGCAGTCGGTAAGAGAGGACGTCGCGCAAAAGCGTCCGCTCTCTTTGTTTGCGGGTCCAGTCTTCGGGAATTTTGATGAAGGTGCGGTAACCGGCGATTTCATCTCCCAGCAATTGCACCTGGACACGAGCGTGGGCCTGGGCGGAGGGATCCGCATCGCCGCTGGAGGCGGTGTCGAGCGGCGCATTTTCCTGCCAGACGAGGGTGTAGTCGGTGCGATGAGGCATTTTTTCGGCGTTGGGAGCAATCAGGGTCCAGCGGGAGAGGTCCAGATTTTTTTCCTCGCGCAGATATTTTTCTCCGCGGGCGACGGCTTCGGCCTGGGTGAGGGAAGCGCCGGGAGCGGCCTCGGGCAGAAGGTGATGGAGGGAATGGAGCGCGCCGTCGGGTTTAAGGACGACGACGTATTCTTCGGCCTGGCTGTCGCGGAAATAGCGCACGCGCCAGAGAGCGCCGGGGATGCGTTCGGCATAAATTTTGTCCAGGGCGGGGATGCCGATGCGGCGGCGCAGGAATTCATTGGCCAGCGGATCGGTGGTGTCCACCAGGAGAGTGGCGTGATGCCAGGAGTTGGGATCGAGGCCCTTCTGGCGGAGGATGGAATCGGCGGCGGCGCGCGCGCCGCGGGCATCCACGGTCAGTTGGAGGTAATCGCCGACGGCAGGGGATTTCAGGCGCCAGGCGAGGCCCGCGCCGAGGAGCAGGAAGAAGAGCAGCGCGGAGATCATGCGCGGGGAGAGGGCCTCGTAACTGCGCGGCGTGGTGATTTCCTCCGCGGCGGCGGTTTGCGGGAGCAGGCTGATCTCGGGAGCGGGAGCGGCGCGGTTGAGCAGGTCATCGGCGGTTTCAAAACGGCCGCGCACAAGATAAGAGATGGCGGAAAAGGCCAGGGGAGCGATGGCTGCGGCGGCCACGATCGCGCCGGAGAGTTTGAAATAGAGGTTGTCGGAGCGAATCAGCAGGAGGCCGACGAGCAGCGCGTCCACGGTGTAGTGCCAGATGAGCGTGGCAAGGATGCCCCAGCGGAGCATGACCAGGCCGGCGACGATGCCGATGAGGCCGACTTCGAGGCCGCGAATGTACGCGGGCTCCTGGGGATAGTTGCTGTGCAGAAAGCCCCAGAGGAAGGCGGGAACGATGACGGCGATCCAGCGGGAGCGGGTGAGTTTTTCAAGATAGGGAATGGCGAAGAGGCGGAAGAGAAACTCCTCGCTGGTGGAGGCGAGCAGGCCGATGGCCACGCCGGAGATCCACGGGAAGGCGGTGTTCACGGAATTTTCGTAGTTCAGCTCCTGCGGGGCCCAGGCGCCCAAGCGGCTGGCGAGCATATAGAAGGCGACGATGTAGCCGATGTGGGCGGCGGCCATGGAAAGGCCCACGACGGCAGCGGAGAAAAACTCCTTGGAGCGAATGCCGCGCAGGGTCAGGGCGCTGCGCAGCGTTATGCGATCCGGCTGATAGGAGCGATAGAGGGGCTCGGCGGCGGGGAGAATGAGAGTGATGGTCAGGGCGGAAGCGATGGCCAGGAGCAAAGCGATTCCCAGGCGGGAAGCGATGAAGCTGGTGAAGGAGGCGTTGGTGTCATAGTCCGCGCCCCAATGCGGCCAGTCGTTGAGGTTCTGCAGGAAGAGAAGCACGGCGACGAGCAGGCCCAGGCGCAGGGCCAGTTGCCAGGAGGTCTGGCCACGGCGGGTGAGGTGGATGGCCAGCCAGATGGCGACGCCGGTGAGGAGAAGATAGGGGAAAATGAAGAGTTGAGCGAGGGCGTCGTTGCCGCTGCGGAGTTTTTTGTAATCGCGCTGCCACTCTTCGGGGACTTGAAGATATTCACCGAAGCCGCCGAGGCGCCCGCCATCGAGCGTCACTCGCAGGCGATAGGGCGCGTCCTTGGCTTTGAAGCCGTGCTTTTCCCAGGTGAAAGACCAGTCGGTGCGGCTGGGGCGGGCTTCGGAGTTGGCCTCCTCGGGAAGAAAATCCCAGGAGGGGAACTGAGTTCCGTATTGCGCGGCGAGAAATTGCCGGGCTGCGAATTCGGCGGCGGCGCGGTCCGGCCTGGCGCCGGGGCGGGATTCCTCGATGACGTGCTCGTAGCCGGCGATGCGTCCGGCGGGAGTGACGCGAACCTGGAATTCCTCCTTCTGGAGCGGGCGGAAGAAGCGCACTTCCCAATACCACAGGCTGACTTCGCTGGACATGAGGCGATTGGCTTCCTTGAGGCCCAGGGAGCGCTCGAGATAAGTCTTGGCGTGGCCGTCTTTGGGATCGTCGGCGACGGCGAAGAGAACCGAAGAGCGATAGCCGGAAACGTCTTCGCCGAGGCCGCTGACGAAAGTGCGGGCGCGGTCGAGGGCTTCGCCGCGGGAGACGCGCAGGTCCACGGAGGCTTCCGGGAAAGCGGCGAAAAAATATTTATAGGCAAAGAGAGCGCCGGCTACGGCCAGGGCCACCCAGAGGAAGAGGGCGCGGCGGTCGGAAGAGGTGAGTCGTTCGTTGGACATGGCCATGGCCATTGCCTCCGGGACAACGTGCGGACAAGCCACTCTAGCGGCAGAGACTGCGGGAAGCAAGAGAGCGGCGGGGGAAGAAGCGGGGAGGCGCGGGGGATGATATAAATGCAGAGCGATGTCGCTGCCATTGAATACGGAAGTGCGCATGCTGAAGGGGGTAGGCCCGCAGCGCGCGGAACTGCTGGCCAAGCGGGGGATTTACACGTTCGAAGACCTGCTGGCCTGCCTGCCGTTCCGCTACGAGGACCGCATCCATTTTTCGGCGATTAAGGATGTGCGGCCGGGTGTGACGTATACGATCCGCGCGCAAGTGGCCAGCGGGAGCGCGGTGCAGTCCATGCGGCGGCGGGATTCGGTCTATCACCTGCTGGTGCGCGATGAGACGGGATCGCTGGCCTGCAAATTTTTTCATGGCGGCTATCTGGAAGGGCGGCTGAAGCCGGGGCAGTTGCTGGTGCTGCACGGCAAGGCGGAGATCGACCGGCTGCGGCCGGCGCGCGTGGAGATGGTCAATCCGCAGATGGAGCTGCTCAGCGCGGAGGGAGCGGATTCCACCGAAGTGGGGCGGATCGTCCCGATCTACGAGGCCATGGGAACGTTCGGCTCGCGTTCGATCCGCCGCGCGGTGTACATGGCGCTGCAAAATCTTCCGGCGCAGATTGCCGACGCGCTGCCGGCGGGGCTGCGCGAGCGGCTGGGGCTGCCCTCGCGGCGTGAGGCGCTGATCGCCGCGCATTTTCCGCCGGCGGGGACGCCGCTCGATGCGCTGAACGAATTTCGTTCGCCGGCGCAGCAGCGGCTGATCTTTGAGGAGTTTTTTCTCTACCAGATGAGCCTGGCGCTGGAGCGGCGCACCCAGCGCAAGGAAAACGCTCCGGCGTTCGTGGTGCGCGAGGAGAGGGTGCGCGAGGCGCTCAAGCGCATGCTGCCCTTCAAGCCCACCGGGGCGCAGAAGCGCGTGCTGGCGGAGATTGCCGCGGACCTGGAAAAGCCGGTGGCCATGAACCGCCTGCTGCAAGGGGACGTGGGCAGCGGGAAGACCATCGTGGCCCTGGAGTCGGCGGTGATCGCCATCGAAAACAAATGCCAGGCGGCGCTGATGGCCCCGACGGAAATTCTGGCGGTGCAGCATTTTCTTTCCGCGGGGCGGATTCTGGGGCGGGCCGGGTACCGCGTGGAGCTGCTCATCAGCGGCATGAAGCCGGAGGAAAAAGCGGCGGCGAAGGAGAGGATTCGAACGGGGGAGGCGCAACTGGTGATCGGCACGCACGCGCTGATCGAGGACGAAGTGGAATTCGCGCGGTTGGGCCTGGTGTGCATTGACGAGCAGCATCGCTTCGGAGTCTTGCAGCGCAAGCGGCTGATGGACAAGGCCGCCAAGCTGGGGCAGGCGCCGCACGTGCTGGTGCTGACGGCGACGCCCATTCCGCGCACGCTGGCGCTGACGCTCTACGGCGACCTGGATGTTTCCGTGCTCGATGAATTGCCGCCGGGGCGCACGCCCATCGAGACGCGGCTCACCAGCGAGCCGCACTTGAACGGCGTGTGGGAATTCGTGCGCGGGGAAGCGGCGCGGGGGCGGCAGGCGTACGTGGTCTATCCGGTGATCGAGGAGTCCAAGCTGGAGCTGAAGGCGGCGATGGAGGAGTACGAGCGGCTGTCGCGGGATGTTTTTCCGAGGCTGCGCGTGGGGCTGCTGCACGGACGGCTAGCCAGCGAGGAAAAAGAAGAAGTGATGCGCAGCTTCCGCGCGAATGAATTGCAGGTGCTGGTGGCCACGACGGTGGTGGAGGTGGGCGTAGACGTGCCCAACGCCACGGTGATGGTCATCGAGCACGCCGAACGCTTCGGGCTCTCGCAGTTGCACCAGTTGCGCGGGCGCATCGGGCGCGGCGCGGAGAAATCCACATGCATCCTGGTGGGGCCGCAACGCATGAGCGAAGAGGCCCGGGCGCGCCTGGAGACAATGGTGCGCACGTCGAACGGTTTCGAAATCGCGGAGACGGATTTGCAGTTGCGCGGGCCGGGTGAATTTTTCGGCACGCGGCAGCACGGCAGCCTGGGATTCAATATCGCCAATCCGCTGCGCGACCGCGCCGTGCTGGAGCTGGCGCGCCGCGAAGCCTTTGCCCTGGCCGAAGATCCGGCGCAGGCCGGGGCTTTGCAGGACGTTTTGCGGGCGCTGCCGCCGCAGTGGAGCCGGCGGTATCATCTGGCGCGGGTGGGCTGAGAAGCCACCAAGAGTCCTGGGGAAGAGGAAAGAAAGATGCGCATCATCGCGGGAAAATTCCGCAGCCGCGTTTTGAAAAGTCCGGGCGGAATGAAGCTGCGCCCGACGAGCGACCGGCTGCGCGAAACGCTATTCAGCATTCTGGGCGGGCGCGTGGAAGAGGCGCGCTTTGTGGATCTCTACGCGGGGACCGGCGCGGTGGGCATCGAGGCGCTCAGCCGGGGCGCGGCGGAAGTGGTGTTCATCGAGAAGCACGCGGCGCAGGCGAATCTGATTCTGCGGAATCTGGAAGCGCTGCGGGTGGATTCGGGAGCTACGGTGCTGAGCATGGATGCGCTCCGCGGCGTGGCCATGCTGGCGGCGCGGCACGCCGCGGACCCGGCCCTTGTTGTGGATATTGTGTTTCTCGATCCGCCGTGGGCGGAGGAAGAGGAATACGCGCGCGTGCTGGGAGCGCTGGGCGAGGCCGAGTTTCTGGCTCCCGATGCTTTGGTGATCGCGGAGCACGCTTCGAAGCACGATCTATTGGAGCAGTATGGCAAGTTGAGCCGCGTGCGCGTGCTCAAGCAGGGCGACGCCACCGTGAGTTTCTATCGAAACGCGGAAGCTGAGGCGTAACGCGCGATCGTACTGGGCACTGGGCGACTACGCCTGGATTCAGGCGGTAGCGATGGTGATGAGGCGGTCGATGTCCCGCTCGGTATTGAAAAGGTGCGGGGAGACGCGCACGTTGCCCTCGCGCAGACTCACGAACACATTTTGTTGGATGAGGCGCTCGTGCAGCGCGGCGGTTTTTTCCGGCGTGCGCGCGGCGAAGCAGGCGTAAGGTCCGCGGCGGGCAGGGTCCAGCGGGCTGGCGGCGATGCAGCGATCGCGCGGAAGGCGCTCGAGCATCATGGAGATGAGCCGGGCGTTGTGCGCGGCCACGGCATCCACGCCGGCGCG
>JAIQGC010000081.1:0-768 GCA_020072805.1 Terriglobia bacterium | reverse complement strand
GGCGCGCAGCAGGAATTCGAGCGAAGCGTCGAGGGCGCAGAGGTTCAGGTAGTTGCCCGTCTCGGCGGAATCCCAGCGGCTCGCTCCGGCGACGGGGCGGGGGTTGTCGAAGGTGAGTGAGGCGTGCTGATGCGCGCCGGGAAGGGCCTGCCAGTAGAAGGGGCCGGGGCGCATGGTTTCGATGAGTGCGCTCTTGATCCAGAAAAATCCAGTGCCGTAAGGACCGAGCAGCCACTTGTATCCGGCGCAGGCGATGAAGTCGGCGCCGAGCGCCAGTTCCGGCCGCTCGGAATCGGGCTGCATGTAGAACGCTTTGATCGCCGCGGGGTAGCGATGAATGATCACCGGGCGGTCGAACTCCTCGCCCAGCAGGGTCTCGTCGGCATTGCCGAAGTCGCCGCCCCACTCGATCTGGCTGCCCTTGCGCTTGAGGATGGCCACCGCTTCGTCGTAAGAGATGCGCGGGAACGGCGCCTTCACTTTTTCCAGGGTCTCAGTTTTGCGCTCAAGGGTTTTCAGATCCGCCGCGCGCTTCTCCAGCACCCGCCCGACGACGAAACTCACCAGCCGCTCGCCCAAGTCCATCACGTCGTTCAGATCGGCGAAAGACATTTCCGGCTCCACCATCCAGAACTCGGTCAGGTGGCGGCGCGTCTTGGAGCGCTCGGCGCGGAACGTAGGACCGAAGCAGTAAGTCTTGCCCAGCGCCGCCGACGTGGCCTCGTTGTAAAGCTGGCCGGACTGCGTCAGGTAGGCGTTGCCTTCGTC
>JAIQGC010000107.1 GCA_020072805.1 Terriglobia bacterium | reverse complement strand
GCACAGACCATCAAGGCCCGCCGGATCTGTCCCCCACGCCGGTTTCAGCCTACTCCGCTACGGTATCCAACCTCGCGCAAATCCCGCCATGCTCTTTCGCCCTGCTGTGCGCTAGAGGTCAACCGGCGCGGTGGCGGCGAAAATCCTGAACCACCATTCCGCAAAAAAACGGGGAAAATCGTTCCCGATTCCCCCCGTTCCCTGCTTTCATCCCTGCGCGAATTCCGCGCTTCCCCCGCGATTCTTTCTTACGGCACCAGGCTCATGTTATGCACTCCGCTGAAGAGCGATGCCGCCGTTCCCGCCGATTGCGGCAGCCACCACATCCGTCTCACCCACGCTCGCCGGTTCGTCATCATCCGGTGCCCCAAAAAATCCATCAGCGCCGGGCTGGCCTGGATGGCTACGTGCAGCGCTCCTGAATGCGCAAACGGCCGCAGCAGCGGATTCGCCTCCCGCCCGATATTTTGCGAGAGCGCTCTCCTCGTCGACCACCCGTCGAACGCCGCCGCCCCGTGTCCCGCCGCTCCCAGCCCGTACCAGATTCTCTGCCGCGCCACCGTTTCGTACTGCCGCCTCTGCGCCAGCCGTCCCGGCACCGCCGCCGCTGGCTCCGCTGCCGCGGAACTTGCCGCTGCGCTCAATCCCGCGCCGCTTTCTGGTTCGCTGGCCCTGTTTTCGAAACCGCGCAGCACCGGCGTCAGCCTCGCCCTCCCCGGCAAAAACGCAATCTCATTCCCCGCGGCTTTTTCCTTGTTCAATTTCAAATTCACCCTCGGCTCCGCCGGCGCGTTCGCTTCCGCTGCTGGCGCGGACACCGCCGCCGCGGGCGCCTTCGCGTCCTCTTCCGCCCGCCCGCTCACCGCGCTCGCTCCATTCTGCGGCAGCGCTGTAAGCAGCAGCATCATTGTCAGGAACATTTTCCACCCCAGTTCTGCATGCGCCATTCGTGCTTCATGGCGCCGCAATCCACTGGCCCCTGCCGGCGCTGCCGGCCTTCCCCGAACAATCACTGAAGGAATCATACTGCTCTTTCGTACAGGTGTCACTGGCCTATTGGTCATGTTCGGCATAGTACTTTTCTCCTACCCCGCTGCCGCCCCCAATCCTCCCTTCCGTTGCCAATCCGACAAGACTAGTACCACCCCTCCCGCCTCCCTTCCCCCACAACCCTTCTTCTTCCCGGCAGTTTGACTCTGCTATAATCGCCGCGCCATGACGGCACAAGATCCTTCCTCCCCCGCACGCCCCTCGGCCTCCTCCGCGCAGCCTCCGCGCTTCATTGTCATTGAAGGCCCTCTGCGGGTCGGCAAATCCACCCTCGCCAGGATTCTCGCCGAGCGCCTGCATGCCCGCCGCCTCTTCGATTGCGAGGAACGCCAGCGCCGCCTCCGCGAAGCCCTTGCCGTCGATTCGCCCTCTCCGCTCCTCGCCGACTTCCTCATGGAAAAGGACCGCATCTTCGCCAATCTCAATCTCGACGACGAGCAGCTCAAGCTCTACGAGCGCTACTACGAATCCCTCACCCGCGACCTTCCCGCTCCCGACCTGGTCATCTACCTCCAGGCCAAGCCCGAAGTCCTCCGCGCGCGCATCGCCAAAAAAGGTGCCAGCGAGGAAAATCGCATCGCCGACGAATATATCGAGGAAGTCTCCCGCGCCTACGAACACTTCTTTTTCCGCTACTCCGCCTCCGACCTCCTGGTCATCAACACTTCCGAAATCGATTTTGTCGAGCGCAACGAGGATCTCCAGCAGCTCCTCCGCCGCCTCCGCGACCCCGTCAAGGGCACCCAGTATTTTCTTCCCCTGGGCGCCTCCGAATGAGCGCACAGGATTTCGGCTTCTCGTGATTTGATGATGCGCTCTCTGGACATTGTCATTCCGAGCGGAGTGGGCCGGGTTTGTCGGCCCACGAAGTCGAGGAATCTCTCTTTAACTTTCGAAAAGGGGCAAGCAACATGAACAACTGGACCCGCCGCCGCTTCTTCCTCACCTCCCTTACCGGCAGCCTCGTCGCCGGCGCCGGCAAACTCTTCGCCTCATCCCTCCCCTCCGCCGATGCCGCGCCTGCCTCCGGCAAACGTCCCGTCATCATCTCCAGCCTTAACGGCCTCAAATATCTCGACCGAGGAATGGACATCCTTAAGAAGGGCGGCGACACACTCGACGCCGTCCTCGCCACCGTCTCCGCCGTCGAGGATGATCCCGAGGACACCTCCGTCGGCTACGGCGGCCTCCCCAACGAAGACGGCGAAGTCGAACTCGACGCCTGCGTCATGCACGGCCCCACGCGCCGCGCCGGTTCCGTCGCCTCCGTCCGCCGCATCAAGAATGTCGCCCGCCTCGCCAAGACCGTCATGGACCGCACCAACCACCTCATGCTCGTCGGTCCCGGCGCCACGCGCTTTGCCGTGGATGAAGGCTTTGAGGAAACGAACCTCCTTACCGAGCGCTCCCGCCTCGCCTGGCTCGCCTGGAAAGCCAAGACCGCCGAAAACTGGCGCCCCGGTCTCGACAGCCCCGAATGGAAAGACCCCGACGATTCCAAAAAAATGAGCCAGCTCTTCGACACTCCTGAAAAGCAGGTCTGGCTCGCCTGGGCCCGCCAGGTCGTCGCTCATCCTCCCACCGGCACCATCAACTGCCTCGCCGTCAATGAAAAAGGTGAAATCTCCGGCACCACCACCACTTCCGGCCTCGCCTGGAAAATCGCCGGCCGCGTCGGCGATTCCCCCATCATCGGCGCCGGCCTTTACGTTGACGGTGACGTCGGCGGCGCCGGCTCCACCGGACGCGGCGAGGAAAATATAAAAATCGCGGGCGGCCACACCATCGTCGAAATGATGCGCAAGGGCATGAACCCCACGGACGCCTGCCTCGAAGCCCTCCACCGCGTCGCCCGCAACTACAACCACGACAAGAAACGCCTCCGCAAATTTCACATCTTCTTCTACGCCCTCAACAAGGACGGTGTCCACGGCAGCGCCGCCCTCTGGAACAACCACTACGACAAATCGCCGGCCGAATACGCCGTTCACGACGGCTCACCCCGCACCGCTCGCTGCGCCTCTCTCTACGACGAAACCGTCATCGAAGACTGAAGGCGGGGAATTTCCCCTTGCGATAAAATGGTTCGCCCCAAGGAGCGCTGCATAGAATGAAAGAGATTGTTCTGATCACCGACGGCGCCTGCATCGGCAATCCCGGCCCCGGCGGCTGGGCCTGCCTTCTCCGCTACAAGGACTGCCTCAAGGAAATCAGCGGCGCCCATCCTGCCACCACCAACAACCGCATGGAGCTGCAGGCCGTCATCGAGGGCCTGAAAACACTGATGGAGCCGTGCGCCGTGGTCATCCGCACCGATTCTAAATATGTCCAGGACGGCATGACCAAATGGATTCACAACTGGAAGCGCAACGGCTGGGTGCGCAAAGCCTACGGCAGGTCCGCCCCGGAACCCATCAAGAATCGCGACCTCTGGGAAGAGCTCGACCGCCTGCGCCAGCAGCACCAGCTCAACTGGCAGTGGGTCAAAGGCCACGCTTCCGACCCCGACAACAACCGCTGCGACTCCCTCGCCAATCAGGCCGCCCGCCGCAACTCCCGTTAGTCCTGACCGCTCATCCTCCGGCCACCCCGCGCGGGTGCCGCACCCTTGCGCCTTTCGCAAGGGTGCGGGTTTTGATTCTTTTTCTCTTCCCCTTTCTCTCGGCCCCACTACGTCCCACGCGGATTTTATTCTTGCCCGGTCGGCAGCATGCCCTCCTTCTTTTAACTTTCAACTTTCAACTTTCGACTTGAAACTCCTCCCGCCCCGCCCCATCTCGCAAAAGTGATA